>CAMDGL010000169.1 GCA_945897845.1 Chitinophaga pinensis
CCAATAACTGCTATTAACGCAAATAGTTTTTTCATCTTGGTTTTAAATTTTAATTAGTAAATCTCCTAAGTTTTTAAATTGTATTTGTTATGTGTTGTTTTATTTACTTCTGGCTTATATTCATTTTAAAGCATATGTTACAGATATTCTGCTTGTTGTGAATGATCAGTTACTAAAAATAAACTCAATTTTTAAAAGAACTCAATTAATGAAAGCGGAGAGAGAGGGATTCGAACCCTCGGTACCCTTTTGAGGTACACACGCTTTCCAGGCGTGCCAGTTAAGCCGCTCCTGCATCTCTCCAATACTCTTCTGGCACTCTTTATTTTCAGGGCTGCAAATTACGAAAAAAAATACAACAACAATAAAAGCTATTCACTAATTTCTCCAATCAAACTTTTATTTAAATGTATTTTGATTTCTTCATGCTCCAATCCTTGTCCCAGGAGGAACATCAGCTTGGTAATAGCTGCTTCTGTTGTCATATCTTTGCCACTGACAACACCTGCATCTAACAGTTCAGAACTGGTTTCATATTGCCCCATTTTAACTGCACCTCCCTGACATTGAGTAATATTCAGGAAAATTATTTTTCTTTTAATGGCATTTTTAATTTGACTGATCATCCATCTGGAGGTGGGGATATTGCCTGATCCAAATGATTCCAAAACGACTCCTTTTAAGCCGGGAATGTTCAGTATGTTTTCAAAAACCATTCGTCCGATACCTGGAAATATTTTTAAGATGACCACATTTTCATCGAAATGTGTTCTCACTTTCAGTATTCCTTTAAGTACAGAACGGTGAATATTCTCCTGAAAAAACTTTATTTCGACTCCTGCATTGGCAAGCGCTGGATAATTAACTGAGGAAAAAGCGCTAAAGTCGTCTGCATGTCTTTTGGATATCCGGTTGCCCCGAAACAATTTTGAATTGAAATAGACACAGACCTCTGGAACGATGGCTTTTCCGTTTCTCTTTGCTGCTGCTATTTGTATCGAAGTAATCAGGTTTTCTTTTCCATCAGTCCTTAAAATACCGATTGGAAGCTGCGATCCGGTCAAAACTATAGGTTTATCCAGATTTTCAAACATGTAGCTTAGTGCCGAAGCAGTGTAGGCCATGGTATCGGTACCGTGCAAGATGACAAATCCATCATACTTGCTGTAATTGCGTTCGATGGTGCTGGCTATTTTCACCCAGATGGCTGGGGTCATGTTTGATGAGTCAATGGGAGGAGTGAATGTTACAACCTGAAGATTACATCCGAGCCGAGTAAGATCAGGAACTTCTTCCTGAATCTGGTCAAATTTAACGGGAACTAGCATGCCGTTGTTTGCCTTTTGAACCATTCCGATGGTGCCACCGGTATAAATAATCAGAATTGATGGCTTGTTTTCCACTTGTTGATAGGCTTAATGACTGATGGATACTTAAATTCCAAATAGTTTTCGGGCATTTTCAGTGGTAATTTTTGCAATTTCACCAACTGTCATGTGGTGAAGATCGGCAATTTTTTGCGCAATATATACAAGATAAGAACTTTCATTTCTTTTGCCGCGAAAAGGAACAGGTGTCAAATACGGAGAATCTGTTTCGAGAATTAGGTGAGAGGTATCAATCTTGCTGATTACTTCGTCCAATCCGCTTTTTTTAAAGGTGACAATTCCGTTAACCCCAATTTTAAAACCAAGTTCAATTACCAATTGAGCCTGTTCCAATGTTCCGGTGAAACTATGAAAAACTCCGGTCAGGTTTTTATCTTTCTCTTCAAGCAGCACATTATATACCTGTTCAAACGAATCGCGGACATGTATTACTACCGGTAATTGGTATTCATGGGCTAAATTAAGTTGAAACCGGAATGCCTGGGTTTGTTCCTCAAGAAAAGCGGTTTCCCAATATAAATCGATCCCGATCTCTCCGATGCCATAAAACTTTCGTTTTTTTAGCCAGTATTCCACTACCTGTAATTCTTCCTGATAATCGTGGTTCACAGAAGTCGGATGCAATCCCATCATTGGAATACAAATGTGCGGATAAGTGTCAACCATATCGAGCAGATTTTTTACCGATGAACTGTCAATATTGGGAAGAATAATCTTCCTGACATCGTTGGAATAAGCCCTCTGAATGATCTCATCACGGTCGTGAATGAAGTCGGTCGAATAAATATGAGAATGGGTATCAATCAACATTTTTCGCAAAATTTGACCAAAATAAGAGAAAATTAGTCACCTGAATATGAAGCGAATATTATTTTATTGTGTTTGAGGAGGAATTTATTTTATTTCAGCGCAAAATTTAATTGTTGTGTTGTCAGCATTTTTTGCGTTGCGTAGATTTTGCCAAACAATAATAAAAAGGGTGTCTGGCAATTCAATTTTAAAAGAGATTGCCTGACACCCCAATATTTATACTGAATTGATTGATTATACGACTCCCTGTGCAAGCATGGCATCAGCCACCTTCACAAAACCACCGATATTGGCGCCTACTACGTAATTCACTTTGTCTCCGTTCTTGCCATATTTCACACAGGTATCATGAATTTCTTTCATGATCCGGTGCAGGTACATGTCCACTTCTTCTTTTGGCCAGTTCATACGGATTGAATTTTGCGACATTTCCAAACCTGAAACAGCCACTCCGCCTGCATTTACAGCTTTTCCGGGGGCGAAAGTAATAGCTTCGGTCAGGTAAGTTACAGCATCGGCCGTACAACCCATGTTCGAGGTTTCGGCAACAAGAAAGCATCCGTTTTTTACCAGCAGTTTGGCATCTTCCAGATTGACTTCATTTTCGCAGGCACAAGGGATTGCAATATCAACTGCACATTCCCAAGGCTTTTTACCGGCAATAAACTGAGCGCCGAATTCTTCGGCATAAGGTTGAACTACATCATTGTTTGATGCCCGAAGTTCGAGCAGGTATTCCACTTTATCGCCTTTAATTCCGTCGGCATCATAAATATATCCGTCAGGACCTGAAATGGTAACCACTTTTCCACCCAGTTCGTTGATTTTCAGGATAGCTCCCCAGGCAACATTGCCAAAACCGGAAACGCTGAATGTTTTTCCTTCAACTTCCTTTCCAAGTGTATTGAGCATGTGCTGAACGAAGTAAACAGCTCCGAACCCGGTTGCTTCCGGACGAATTAAACTTCCGCCCCAACCAATTCCTTTGCCGGTCAAAACACCGGTAAATTCATTTTTGAGCCTTTTGTACTGACCAAAAAGGAATCCGATTTCACGGCCACCAACGCCAATGTCACCTGCCGGCACATCGGTATTCGGACCAATATGGCGGTAAAGTTCGCTCATAAACGACTGGCAGAATCGCATAATTTCATTGTCTGACTTGCCTTTTGTACTGAAATCAGATCCACCTTTTCCGCCACCCATCGGAAGAGTGGTCAGGCTGTTTTTAAAAGTTTGTTCAAATCCCAGGAATTTCAGCACACTCAATGTTACAGTCGGGTGAAAACGTAATCCACCTTTATATGGGCCAATGGCTGAATTGAATTCAACCCTGAATCCACGGTTGACCTGTACTTCACCCCGATCATCGATCCATGGAACACGGAAAATGATGGTGCGTTCCGGTTCGACAATTCGTTCCAGTATTTTTGCTTTTTGGTATCTCGGATTTTTCTGATAAACATCCCAAACCGATTCAACCACTTCCTGAACTGCCTGATGAAACTCTCGTTCGCCCGGAGTGCGGGCTTTCAGAGCCTCCAAAAATTCGTTTATGCCTGCTTTCATCTTATTTGAATTTTTTTTATAATAGCCAAAGTTATGACATTCACTTGTTGTAAATTCTGATTCAGGAAAAACAAACAAATATTTATATTGCTGATTGATTGTTTGTTGAAGTGGCTCAAATGGATGTTTAACAACATTGGTTGACTTTCGTCAGTATTTCAAACGCCCACAGATAGCCGTAAAAAGAAAAATCCGGAGAAATACATTGATTTCTCCGGAATGTTTTGGGTTTTAGTTCGTTTGTATTTATTTCTGAAATTCGATTTTGAAGCCAATCACTTGCCAATTTGGTAGTTTTGAAGGTTTGGTGATTGCCAACGCTTCATCTTCCTGATTCCATTTGATTTTTTCGGCGCTTCCGAGCATTTTTACAGATGCTATTTTTTGCGTGGAAATTTTTGATTTTTTGCCCAGCGACTGGATTCTGATGTTGCTGGTTGGAGCTTGCATGCAAAATGCAAAAAGTGTTTCTCCCTTGGTGGTAAAACGAATGTCTGATGATTCATAGGGGCGGGTATCGCTCACGCCGCCAAATTGTCCTTTTGGTTGATTTTTCGAAGTAGAAGGACCTTCACCGTAAATTTTCCACGGGCGCGAACCATAAATTCCTTCGCCATTTAGCGGAGTCCATTCAGCAATTTCTTCCAGAATTTTCAAAACATCGGGTTCAAGATCACCTTCAGGAGTTTGTACTACATTAATTAACAGGTTACCATTTTTGCTGACAATGTCAACCAGCATTTGAATCACCTCGGTTCCAGTTCGATACTTTTGTCCGGTCCTGTAATACCAGTCGCCGATTGAAGTGTCGGTTTGCCAGGGATAAGGGTTAATCGAATCAGTTACTCCGCGTTCAATATCCATTACCCAGCGTCCTGCTGCATTTTGCGGGTTGTGCTTGCTGTTGTAAACAGCTTCGAGTTTACCTCCGTTTTTTGCAATATCCCGGTTGTAAAAATGGGCAAGCATGGTGCGGCCAACTTCGCCAAAGGGCAATTCACTGTCTGAATAAAGGAGGTCGGGCTGATATAGGTCGATCAACTCGGTGATGGACGCCAGCCAATTCTGATGGTTTTTGGGATCTTTGGTTAGCCAGCCTTTGTCGTCGGGCGCTGTTTTCGGGTGATATAGGTCTTCAAATTCAGGATTGTTTCCGTCGTAGGGGACGCCTGCCAGGGGACCGGTTTTGTCTGTGCCGCGGCTGGTTTGAAACCAAGTGTAACTAGCGCCAAGATGTTCGGAGACGCCAAATCGCAATCCTTCTTTTTTAGCTGCTTTTTGCCAAAGTCCAACCACATCTTTCTTTGGTCCCATGTTCACCGAATTCCATTTGTGGATTTTCGAGTTCCAGAGAAAAAAATTATCGTGGTGGGTAGCCATACTGACAAAATATTTAGCGCCAACTTTTTTATAGAGTGCCATTAGTTTCTCCGGATCCCACCGTTCCGCTTTCCAGAGAGGAATGATGTCTTTATACCCGAATTTGGAAGGATGGCCGTAATTTGCCACGTGATAGAGGTAGTTTTCATGTGGTTTTCCTGATAAGGATTTGGTATTCGAGTTCCATGCATCATTCACGTACATATTTTTTGCATACCAGTCGCCCTGGCGTGGCACCGCCTGCGGTCCCCAATGCGCCCAGATTCCGAATTTGGCATCGCTGAACCATTCCGGATATTTGTACTGTTTGAACGATTCCATGGTCGGCTCAAACTTTTGCGAAAACAACTGGCTGAAAGGCACGATGCTGAAAGATAAAATCAGAAATGCCACATAAATTGATTTTTGAATTTTGGTTTTCATTTTGATAGTATTTATAGGTATGGTTTAAATAGTTGGTCTTAACAGGTTATTTGGTCAGCTCAATGTTTGTCTCGGTATTTTTAGCCTGAATGATTTCATTCAGCGGTAGGTCGAATTCCAGCTTTGCCACCAGAACGGTGTTGGACAATTCGTTGGCAGGTAAGTTCCGTAAACGCAGATAAGGTTGTTGTGTGGCATGGTCACTCGGGCATAAGTTTACGGCAAAGTCAATGGGTTTGCCGGTATTTAATAAGGTAGCTTTCACCGGAAGTACGTTAATCGGTTTCAGTTTGATGCCGTTGCCAACCGGTACTTTGTTCAGGTGTATATACAAGGTATTATCGCGTTTGGTAACCAGAACTCCCGGAGCGCTTACCAGTTCCGAATCAGTTTGTACCTGCTGGAACGATTCGTCCACCGATTTTTTCCATTTGCCGATTCTTTTCAGGATAGCCGCTGCTTCTGCCGGAATGATTCCTTCGCCTGTTGGACCTACATTCAGTAAATAATTGGCATCGCGCGCCAGATAGCGATCGATACTGCTGATCAGATGCCGGTCGGTGTAAAAATCTTCGTCCTTTTTGTATCCCCAACTCTCCATGCCAACCGATTGACAAGCTTCCACAAGCGTTGAAAACCCTTTTGCTTCGGCAGCCGCACTGTCGTAATCGCGTTCGGGAGTGCCAAAATCGCCCTCGTCGAACCCACGGTTGTTGATCACTGCTTTGGGTTGCAGTTTGCGAATCATCGTATTTACCGAGGTGTCTTTGTGAACAGGCACATTCATGTCCCACCAGAATCCGTGAATTTCGCCGTAGTTGGTGCAAAGTTCGCGAACCTGTTCTTTCAGGAATGCCATGTATTTGTCCCAGTCGGGCGAATCCTGGGGCTGGGGAGGAAGTTCGTGGTGGCGGCCCTGATTCGGATAGTTGGGTTGATTCCAGTCGGCAATCGAATAATACAAACAAAGCGGTATTTTGCGTTTGTGGCAGGCATCCGACAACATTCCGATCACATCCTTTTTATAAGGAGTATTCATCGTGTTAAACCTGGTTTGTTTGGTATCCCACAGGCAAAATCCGTCGTGGTGCTTGGTGGTGAGGGTGATGTATTTCATTCCGGCCTCTTCCATCAGATCGAGCCATTGTTCAGGATTAAATTTTACCGGATTCCACTGACCGGCCAGTTTCACATATTCGTCGCGCGAAACCCTGCCACGCCATTGATGCTGCTCGTGCCATCCGGGAATGGAATACAATCCCCAATGCACAAACATTCCGTAGCGATGGTCAAAAAACCAGTCGCGGCCATCGCCAAAACGTGGTATTGCAGTCGTTTTTTTATCCGGTTGTACGATCAAACTATTTTCTCCGGAAACAGAAGATGCCTGCGTCCATTTTGCCAGAAATGGAGTGGCAGCAATTGCCGCGGCTGATTTTAAAAGGTCTCTGCGCTTCATATGTTCTGATTAAAGATATTGATCCAATTTTCGTTTCGTGATTTCGCCCACCACTGCCTTTATGTCTTCTGCGCGGTCGCGTTTGCAAACCAGAATGGTGTCACCTTCCTGAACAACAATTACATCGTCGAGTCCAACCAAGGCAACCAGACTGTTTGGCGCATATACGTATGAGTTTTTGCTATCGAGGAATACAACTTCGCCAACCTGGGCATTCTGGTTTTCATCCTTTTTGTCGTATTTGTAAACTTCTTCCCAGCTTCCCAAATCGTTCCAGACAAAGTCGCCCTGCACCAGAAATACATTTGATGCTTTTTCCAGAATTCCGTAGTCAATTGAAATGGATTTGACTTCGTTGTAAATCCGATCAACCGCTTCTTCGTATGTATCGGTGCCAATGTGTTCCTTTATTCGCATCAAGTCGGCATACAATTCTGGCGCATATTTCTGAACCGATTCAAGAAAAACGGAAGTCTTGAAAATAAAGATGCCGCTGTTCCAAAAGAATCCGCCGTCTTTCAGGTAGCCGGTTGCGACTTCCAGGTTGGGTTTTTCAACAAACTGGTTGACAGCGTATGATTTAATGGCCTGGCCAATTTGAATTTCGCCGGCAGTTTGCACATATCCGTAACCGGTAGCCGGAAATTTTGGTGTGATTCCGATGGTTACTATTCCATCTTTTTTGTCTGCAATCAAAACTGCCGATTCAATGGTTTGCCTGAAAAGTTCGTCATTCTGAATGAGATGGTCGGATGGCGAAACAATCAGTATTCCATCAGGATCTTTTTCAGCTATAAATAATGCCGCCAAACCGATAGCCGGAAGTGTATTTTTACCAACAGGCTCATAAATCATGTTCTGTTTGGGTAAATTGGTTGTTTGCGATTCCAGTACTTCCTTTTGACTTTTCGCTGAAACAACGTAAATACAATCTTCAGGAATAAAATTTGAGAACCGCTGTACCGACTCCTGAATAAGCGATTGATCGCCAAAAAGACTAAGATATTGTTTCGGTTTTGCAACCCGGCTGCGTGGCCAGAAACGTGTTCCGGAGCCTCCGGCCATAATCAGACAATAATTTTTGCTCATCTTGAAATAGTTTAAAGTTCAAAGTTCAAAGTTATGGTTTAAACTGTCTCTGCGTTTCTTTGAACTGAGTTTTAAAACTGAACCAAAATTTTCATCACTTGCCCCGGATTGGCGGCCCATTCAGCAACTGCCCCTGCAACTTCTTCAGGTTGTATGATGCGGGTGATCATTTCGCCGAGTGGAAAATTGCCTTGTTTCAGGTAATTGATGACTGCTTCAAAGTCGGAAGGAGTTGCATTTCGCGAACCCAGAATGTCGATTTCTTTCTGTACCCA
>CAMDGL010000170.1 GCA_945897845.1 Chitinophaga pinensis
ACTTTTTTCAATTCTCTCTTTAACTTCATGATTCTGGGAAGTTGCATCATCAAAGCCAGTAAAAATCCGAAAATCAATCCAACAATCAGAACCAGCACCAATGGAACATCAATTATTTCCCAATGGAAAAAACGGATGTTGATCAGCAGGTGGTTCTGAATGGTGAAAATGATCAGAAGTGCCGAAAGAATAAAGAAGACAACTACTTTACCTGACATGATTGTTTTTTAATGCACGAACGAGAACAATCTGCTCCAGCGGACTTTGTTGTAGAATGGTTGATCCTTATCCATTGAAAGCCAGATGAATACTGCTTTCCCGACAATGTGGTCTTCAGGAACAAATCCCCAGTATCGCGAATCGGCTGAGTTATGACGGTTGTCGCCCATCATCCAGTAATAGTCCATTTTGAAAGTATAGCTGTCGGCAACTGCACCGTTAATATAGATGGTACTATCCGTCACCTTAAGGTCGTTGGCTTCATACAAGTCTATGATGCGCTCATAAATGGGGAGGTTTTCCGTTGTGAGCTTTACGGTCTGCCCTTTCTTTGGAATTTCCAGAGGCCCAAAATTGTCAACATTCCATGGGTATTTGTTGCTGTATGGGAAAATATTTTGATCCCAGTTTGAAGCAGGTATTAAAGTTCTTTGAACAGAAGTTACATTTTTCATTGCCTTCAGTTTTTCCTCGTTTTCCTGAGTCAATGGGAAAAAATACTGCGTGTTGGAAGCCATGTGGCGATCGTCTTCCGCAATTTTCATTTGGTCAAGCGCACGTTTGTTAATTCCTGTTCCGTCAGTTGTTACAACGTTGTCGTATTGCATTCCGGGGAAATGTTGCTGCTCTTTTCCATTCACATACAGTTGGCCGTTCTTATATTCCAGAACATCACCGGCAATACCCACGCAACGTTTAATGTAGTTTTCGCGCTTGTCAACCGGACGGGCAATAATTTCACCAAAAGTTTCTTTTTCCTTCCATACACGTTCGCGTCCATAGCTCCGCACCAACTGGTAATAGCTTTGGTTCTGAACATTCAAAGCAACGGTATCTCCTTCAGGAAAATTGAAAACAACTACATCGTTGTTTTTTACTTTTCCAAAACCTGCGATGCGTTTGTATGGTTTTTTAATCCATTCAACATATGATTTTTGAGTTTTCGACAACGGCATTGTGTGATGTACGAAAGGAAACGACAGCGGTGTGTTGGGCAGTTTTGGTCCGTAGGAAGTTTTACTTACAAACAGATAATCGCCGATGAGCATCGATTTTTCCATCGATGATGTAGGAATCGTGTATGCTTCGATAAAAAACATACGGATGAATGTGGCTGCTATTACAGCAAAAATAATTGCATCAATCCATTCAACTGTCTTGGTTTGTTTGCCATCGGGAGCGTTTTTCTTTTTCCAGAACGACCAGTGAACTTTCTTGGTAATATACATGTCGAAGATAACTCCAAGGCCAATCAGCCACCAAAAATTTTGCAGCCACAGCACCCATAAGAAGTAAATAAGTCCGGCGACTCCAAATTTGAACCATTTATTGGTCAATAATTCTTTCATTTTATCGTGTTTTTTTTAAATGTTTAGCAAATCATTCATAGTTAAAACTCCCTTTTTTCCGTTCGAAAATTCAGCGGCTAAAACGGCTCCGAAGGCCAATCCTTTGCGGTTTTTTGCGCAATGTGTAATTTCAATATAGTCCACTTCCGAATCGTATTTGATGGTGTGTGTTCCCGGAACTTCACCGACACGTTCTGAAATAATACCGATTTCAGCAGCGTTTTCAGTTTCCTGATTTACCCATTTGGTTTTCGATGGTATATTTTCAATGATTCCTTCGGCCAAAGTAATGGCGGTACCGCTGGGTGCATCCAGTTTGTGGGTATGATGTATTTCGGTCATTTCAATTTTATATTCATCGAAGTTAGCCATCAAAGCTGCCAGTTTTTTATTCAGCGAAAAGAAAATATTCACTCCCAGACTGAAATTGGAGGCATAGAAAAATGTTCCGTTCAGCTTTTCGCAATTCTCAAGAACTTCCGGTTTCCGGTCGATCCAGCCTGTTGTGCCCGAAATCACAGGGATTCCTGCTTCGAAACAAAGCTTGTAATTATTTACTGCTAAAGTGGGAATGGTAAATTCAATGGCAACATCTGCTTTTTGAAGGTTCCGGATGCTAAGGTCTTCCGGATTGGTGATGTCAATTTTCAATACTATTTCGTGTCCCCGGTCAACTGCGATTTTTTCAATCTCTTTGCCCATTTTTCCATAACCGATGATTGCAATTTTCATTCTTAAAAGTTCTTAAATTTTGGTCAGCAAAGATATAAAATCAAGCCTAATATAGAGATACCTGCTGAAGTTATCTGCTTTTTTCGGCCAGCATGCTTTGTTTACAAAGAAAAGTGACATCTGAGCTGTTTTTATGTTTCTTTTCAACTGGTCTTTCTGCTTAAAGTTTTATCTTTAAATTTGCGGTTTGCCAGGCTACATTTCCAACAAACCAGCCTATACGTCTGTTGTTTTCTAAAATTGAAACAAAATGGAGAGTGAAAAAAAGTTAAAACTTGTCGCAACCGATCTGGATGGTACATTTTTAAAGAACGACAAGTCGATTTCGAAGGAGAATCTGGATACACTAAAATCCTTGGGAGAAAAGGGAATTCTGCGGGTAGTGGCCACCGGAAGAAACCTGCAGAAGACTCAGGAAGTGATTGCAAACCATGTTCCTTTCGATTATGTTGTTTTCTCGTCGGGAGCCGGTGTTTACGATTGGAAAAACGGGAAGTTGCTGTTTTATCAGAATCTGAACAAATTGATTGTTCAGCAATTGTCAGAATATTTGGTTGCCCGCGATCTGAATTTTCACCTTTTTAAACCTGTTCCGGAAAACTTCAAATGTTGGTATTTCCGCGGAAGTGTTCCCTGTTCCGAATTTGAAAGATATTTCGACTATCACCAATCTCACTCGGAGGAGTTGCTGATAAACCAAAATATTGACTCTGAAGCATGTCAGTTTTTAGTTGTATTTCCAAATGATCCTGATCGTTTTCATTCTTTAAAAGACGATATTCAAAAGCATTTTCCGGAAGTAAAGGTGGTCAGAACCAGTTCGCCACTTGAGACTGATTATATCTGGATGGAAATATTTCACCATTCGGTTTCGAAAGGAAACGGCGTTAGATATTTGTGCGATTGGCTGAAAATTGAACATAAATATACTTTGGGCATCGGAAATGATTTCAACGATATGGATCTGCTTGAATTCACCAACTTTTCATACATCGTTGAAAATGGCCCCAATGAATTGAAAGAATTGTTTTTACCTGCCCGGTCAAACGAAGACAGTGCATTTGCCATGGCGGTCGGGGAGCACTTGTAGTTCAAAGTTCCAGTTTCCAAGTCAGGGGTTGCGAAGGTTTTGGATATTCAATATTGGATATTCTACATTCCTTTGTTCCAGGACTGTTTTGACATTGTGTTAAAATTAACCAATCATATCACTTCGGCAATTTAACTGAAAAGCGTTTCAGCCATTAGTAACTGGTCGGGTTTGCCCAGGTCCATCCAGATTGTTGAGGTATCAACGTAGCCATAAATAGATTCGGTTTGAGCCAGTCTCAGATACAAATCCATAATCGGGAATTTACCCGTTTCTGTAATCCTTGAGAATATTTCGGGTTGAACGATCTGAATTCCGCTAAATGCAAAAGGGGTGGATTCTGCAAATTTATCTTCACGGCTTATTTTTATTTCTCCATTGCTGAAGTTTTTCCATCCTGCAAGCTGAAGTTTCTGGTCGAACATCAAATATCTGGAAGTATCCCTTTGCCTAACCACTAAAGTTGCCATTGAACCCAAAGTTTGGTGATGTTTTTCAAGCAAGTTTAAATCAAGATTACTGATCACATCGACATTGTATATCAGGATAGGTTCGTTCCCGGTTAAAAATATCTCAGCTTTTTTAAACCCACCACCTGTGTCGAGCAATTCTTCCCGTTCATCGGAAATGTGAATGGTTATTCCGGCAAATGAATGATTTTCAAGAAAAGAAATTACCTGATCGGCAAAATGAAATACATTGATAGTAATATCAGTGATTCGATGTGAACTCAGTTTTTCAATGGCATGTTGCAGTAATGGCTTTCCGGCAAGTTGAACCAATGCTTTTGGCTTATCGCTGGTATGTTCTTTCAGGCGGGTTCCCAAACCTGCTGCAAAAATGAGTGCTTTCAATGTCGCTGGTTTTGATATTTTTCAAAAATAGACATATTGATCATTCTATCAGGTTTCTATCTGAGATTTTTTTTCTGCGAGGGTCGGATTCTGCGCATCGTGATTTTTTTTGAATTTCAAGATTAAACTTTTTTAGTATGAAACAGTCAATGCACCAGTAAACTATTAAATTAGAATTTAAAAATCAATCAAATGAAAAAAATAAGCTTGTTAGTGGTAATGTTTCTTCTTTTAGCGGGAATTACATTCGCCCAAGAACGTGGTGGTGGCGAACGTCCATCAAGAACTCAGCAGCCCGGAAGACCAGGAGGCATGGGCGACCGGCAGCAAATGACTCCGGAACAACGGCTACAGCGTCAGACACAACAATTGGTCGAACAATTGAAACTGACCAAGGACCAGGAAGCAAAAGTGACTGCAATCAACAAAAAGTACATGGAAAAACAATCGTCAGTAGATTGGTCGAAAATGCGCGATGCCAGTGATGAAGAGCGGACGAAAATGCGTGCTGAAATGGGCAAGGTTCAGGCTGAAAAAGACAAGGAAATAAAAGCAATCCTGAAGGCTGACCAGATCAAATTGTACGATGAAATGCAGAAAAAGCGTGAAGAGAGCAGAAGGAATGGCCAGGGGCGCATGGGGGGCCAAGGCGGCCAGGGTCAATAGTTAATAATAAGTTTGATTTTAAGAGAGAAAGGGGCGATAGCCCCTTTTTTTATTTGGTAAGATCATCTCTTAATGCCAGCATTTTAATAGCGGTAACAGCCGCTTCGTCACCTTTATTTCCCAACTTTCCACCTGCACGGTCGAGCGCCTGCTGCTGATTGTCGGTAGTCAGTAGTCCGAAAATAAACGGTTTGTTGTATTTGATATTCAGATTGGTTATGCCTTGTGTTACACCTTCGCAGATGAAATCAAAATGTCGGGTTTCTCCCTGAATTACACAGCCCAGAATGATAATGGCATCCGACCCGGTAAATTCAGCAAGGTATTGTGCTCCCAGGGTCAGTTCAAAACTTCCCGGAACATGCTTCAGTACAATGTTTCCTTCTTTTGCGCCATGCTTTAATAAAGTATCAACGGCCCCCTGTGCCAATGCGCCGGTTACTTCATAGTTCCATTCTGCAACTACAATCCCGAATTTCATTTCTGAAGCTGAAGGAACTGAAGACAGATCGTATTCTGATAAATTTTTTGTAGCCATTTTGTGAATTTAAATATTGGGTAAAAATAAAAAATCCCCTGCAATGAGGGGACTTTTTTATTTTGTCAGTAAAATAAACTGTTTTAACTGTTCTTTTTAACTTTTGCGCGGGCAATGTATTTGTCAATGTTTCTTCCTTCGTTGCTTTCAGGAAATTTTTGCTTGATCGTTTCATAGATTTTCAAAGCTTCTTCATTTTTGCCGGTACTTTCCAGCAATCCAGCCGCTTTGAGCATATAAATCGGAGTGGTTAGCTCGTTATCGTTCAGTTTGTATGCTTCGGTATATAAATCAAGTGCTTTGTCAGTTTTTCCGAGTTCAAGCTGTGCATCGCCCTGTGCGCCTAATGCAATAGGTTTTAGCAGTACATCATCAGTCTTGAATTTTTTCAGATATTCAATTGCGTCTTCAAATTTTCCCAATTGTAAATAGGAAACTCCTGCATAATAATTTGCAAGGTTGCCGGCATCGGTAGAACCGAAATCGTCGATAATATCAAGAAATCCGAGGTTGCCGCCATCTCCGTTGAGGGCCAGATTGAATGAATCTTTTTCAAAATAATTCTGGGCCACGTACATTTGACCTTTTGCTTCCTGGTCACGCGGATCGAGGTAGAACTTGTTTAAAGCAAGATACCCAACTACTACAATCACAATTGAACCAATCACGATTGAAATCAGTTTCTGGTTCGATTCGAGAAATTGCTCTGTTTTGGTTAACGCACTTTCTACTTCGGTTAAATTATCAGCCTGGTTGTTTTTTTTGTCTTTTGTCATTTCGTAAAGTCTATTTTCAAAAATCGTGAGGCAAAAATATATTATTTTCAAAAATAAATGGCAGTTTTCGGATTTAAAATTGAATATTAATGAACACATTGATGTTAATCTACTGTTGAACGATTATTTTCATCGGTTCCGAAGTAGAAATTTGTAGTTTTGTGACGTCAAAATGGTCCTGAAATATGTTTATTCAAGAATTATCGCTAATAAATTTCAAAAACTTTGAACATTCGGAATTCAAGTTTACTAATGGCTTAAATTGTTTCATTGGCAATAATGGTGCAGGTAAGACCAACCTGATGGATGCAATTTATTATTTGTCGTTTTGTAAAAGTTTTCTGAATTCGGTCGATGCTCAGAATATACGGTTCGATCAGGATTTTTTTATGATTCAGGGGAAATACTCACGACTTGATTCGGAAGAAACCATTTATTGTGGCCTGAAAAGAACCCAAAAGAAAATTTTTAAACGGAACCAGAAAGACTACCGGAAATTATCGGAACACATCGGACTTATTCCATTAATTATAGTCACTCCGCTGGATACCAATCTGATTTCAGGTGGGAGCGATGAACGCCGTAGGTTCGTTGATACTGTTATTTCGCAGTACAATGCCGTTTATCTCGAAAACCTGATCAGGTACAACAGGGCATTGCTGCAGCGCAATAATTTGCTGAAACAGTTCGCCGGAAGAAATACCTTTCAGTCGGAAACGATTGAAATATGGGACGATCAGCTTGTTAAATACGGCCAACAAATTCATGCAGAGCGGATGATTTTCATCGACAAACTTCAGCCGGTATTTCAGCAATATTATCAGTTGATTTCAGGAGGAAAGGAACTTGTTGGGTTAAAATTGCAGTCGGAATTACTGACCAATGATTTTGACCAGCTTTTAAAAGGTAGCATTGGCCGCGACCGGATGCTGCAATATACCACGACCGGAATCCATAAAGACGATTTTGAATTTGAACTTGCCGGTTATCCGATCAAAAAATTTGGTTCTCAGGGGCAAAAAAAAACTTATTTGGTAGCACTGAAGCTGGCGCAGTTCGATTTCATGAAAGAAATTTCAGGATTAACCCCGATCTTGTTGCTCGATGATATCTTTGACAAATTGGATAAAAACCGGGTGGAGCAAATTGTGAAACTTGTTGCCGACGATCATTTCGGCCAGATTTTTATTACTGATACCAATCGCGAGCACCTCGATGTAATGATTTCACGGTTGGATACCGAATCGCGTATTTTTACCATTAACGATGGTCAAGTTAAAAATTAGCATACAATGAGAAAAAACAATACCCAAAGTATCAGCGATGTTCTGAGGAGTTATACCCGGGAAAATAAACTGGACCGTAAACTCAACGAGCTGGATCTTATTAAATCATGGGAATCGGTGATGGGAAAAACGGTGGCACGTTATACCGGAAACCTTTATATTCAGAACAGTACTTTGTTTGTTGAAACGACTTCGCCCATTGTGCGTAACGAATTACTGATGATGAGGGAGGAAATTCGCACGCGACTAAACGAAGTGGTGGGCGAAGAACTGATTAAAACGATTGTTTTCAGGTAGGTGAATATGCAATGAAAAAAAAATATACTTTTCGCCCGAAAATTGATGGATCAAAAATTGCAAACACAACAAATTACATAAATTTTATAAAATGAAAAATTCATTGTTAGTTCTGGTCATGGTGTTTTTTGCTTCTTTAAGTATGCAGGCACAGGTAGTAAATCCAACAACCGCGCAGGATTCAATAGTTTTTGAGAAAATGGTTCACGATTATGGTACCATTGTTCAAGGCAGCGATGGCAATTGTGAATTTAAGTTTGTCAACAAGGGAAAAACGCCGATAATTTTAAACGATGTAAGAGCTTCGTGCGGCTGCACAACTCCTGAATGGACAAGAACCCCGGTTGCTCCCGGCGAAAAAGGAAGTATCAAAGTGGCTTATAATACCAATAATGTGGGAGCTTTCAGTAAGTCGGTCACGGTTAATTCAAATGCGAAAAACACCCCGGTAGTTTTGGTAATAAAAGGGGTTGTAACGGCAAAACAATAATTACCGATAAATTTTACCTATTGAAACTGCGGTAGTTATCTTTTGTCCATTTTTAGAACAAAGATGATTTCCGCAGTTTTTTTT
>CAMDGL010000171.1 GCA_945897845.1 Chitinophaga pinensis
AAAAAGTCAGCAACTTTTTTAAATCAATTGAAGGATCAGATTCGTATGCGGTGATTCGATCGGTGATCGATACGGCAATAAAAAACAATCAAAACCCATTCGTTGCTATCAAGCTAATTGCTATCTTGTCTGTGACTGAATAGTAACGACTCATCATATCCTGGCCAGATGTGCAATTTTTCTTTCTTGTCCCATTTACTAAATGGAACGGTGTTTCCTAAGTCTATTTGTCTGTATCCAGTGACTTCTGTATGTATTTTATCTCCTGACATTTTGTGAATCCGAAAGTGGTTGTATTTTGTAGTTTTCTCAAAAAATCGATTTTCTCCTAATAATTCTTTTAGCTCCTGATTTAATGGCAATATTCTAGTCTCACAATAAACCTGTATAAGTGATTTTTTCCTGAGCATTAAATAATCCTGCAAATAGTCTTTTCTAATTTGAACATAACTTTTTGAGTATACTGGAAATTCATAAACAGACTTAGGAACTGAAGTTATAATATCCATTAACGGTTTTCCTAAGTCATCCCAATGAATTACACTTTCAGTTAATCTTGGCGTTAATCCATAGGTAAGTAGGAACATTGGGTCTGGCTGAAAAGTTATATTGTTTGCAGATTCCCAAGAAAAGACAAACGGGTCTACTTTTTCTAAATCGGCATGATTTGAAACAAAAACTTTTGACCTTCCAACATATTCATATTCCTTATCATATATTGGATGCACAGAACTATCAGTTGTATGGTTTATTTCCTCAGGTTTTATGAATTGTATCAGCGCAGGATCAATCAATATGCTTTGATAGTCTCTTGATGATTGAATCCCATTTTTTAATTCATGCGTAACAAGTTCACTAACATATATGTAATCCCCTTTAATCGGATTATATTCCTTTACGTCTTCAAATATTTTAGGAAACCAATTCTCCATTTAATATAGTTATCAGTTAGCGGTCAGATTTAAATTGCACACAACGTAGGAAATAGCGGGAAACTTATAGTACTGTTCCAAAAACCTTTATTGTTTTCTACTCACATTCCCTGGCTATTTATGTTTTGCTTTTGGGTGGGTTAAATGTAAGTGGTTATGTTTACAAAAACAAAACTATTTATTGTTTTTTACCAACTTAATTTTTCAAAATTCCTTTGGGCCAAAATATTGATACATAAATCTTGTCAAAAGCTATTTCAGGGAAAGGTCAAATTCAAAGTAGTTTTTTTTGAATTCCAATTCTATTATTTTGCGGTACACTTTTGTTTTTTTGCAGTACACTTTTATTTTTTTGAATTACAAAGTTGTTTTTTTGGATTGCAATTCTATTATTTTGCAGTACGCTTTTGTTTTTTTGCAGTACAAAGTTGTTTTTTTGCATTCCAATTCTATTATTTTGCAGTACACTTTTGTTTTTTTGCATTCCATTTCTATTATTTCATAGCGTATTTTTGTTTTTTTGCATTGTAATTCTATTATTCTAAGGCGTATTTTTGTTTTTTTGCATTGTAATTCTATTATTCTAAGGCGTATTTTTGTTTTTTTGCATTGTAATTCTATTATTCTGAGGCGTATTTTTGTTTTTTTTGCATTGCGAAGTAATTATTTTGAAGAGTAAAATAGTTTTTTTGAAGAGCAACTTGACCTACAACGCTTTCTTCTTCGAAGAATTTCGGATCACGAGGCTGGTTTTCATTTCTATTTGCTGCGGGGGAGCGGTTGGATGTTGAATGCGTTCGAAGAACAGGCGGGCGGCTTCTTTTCCCATTTCAAAGGTTGGATGCGTAATGGAAGTCAGCGAAGGCTCAACCACTGTTGAATGGAACTCGCCCGTAAACCCGACAAGGGAAATGTCGGTGGGAATTGTCAGTCCGAATTGTTTAATTTCCCGCATCGCCGCAAAAATTACGGTATCGTTGATCCCGAAAATGGCATCGGGATGGTTCTTCAGGCGCAACAGTTTTCGGGTGGCCACCGAGGCATCTTCAGGACTCAGGTTGCAACTTCCGACCAATTCCGGTTCAAAGGGCAGGTTACAATCCTGTAATCCCTGCAAATATCCCTCATAGCGTAGTTTCGAAATGCTCAGTTGCTCCGGCCCATTGATATAGGCAATCCGGCGGCATCCGTTTTCGTAAAAGTGCCGGGTAACTTGCCGCGCTGCTTCGGCATTGTCGGCAACAACACTCGGAACCTCGTCGGTACGGCACACACGGTCGAAAAAAACCAGCGGTATTTCGTTATTGACAAGTACGTCAAAATGATCAAAAATTTTGGTTTCCTGACTGAGGCAAACAATCAGCCCTTCCACCCTTGTATTCAGTAGATTTCTCACTGATTCCACTTCTTTCTTGTATGATTCGCTGGACGATGAAATCAGGATGTAATAACCGTTTTCTTTGGCAACATGCTCAATTCCGGAGATGACCGACGAAAAAAAATGGGTTACCAAATCCGGGACAATCACACCAATCATGCGGGTTTCCTGCCTCAGCAAACCCATGGCCAGCGGATTGGGCGTATAGTTTCTGGCACGTGCCAGTTCCTGAACCTTCCGGGTCATTTCACAACTGATATCCGGATGGTTCTTTAACGCTCTCGAAACGGTTGAAATGGAAACGTTCAGTTCGGTTGCCAGGTCTTTTAATGAAACATGCCTTTTGGCCATATATTCGGGTTATTAAAACAAGAATTGAACATGCAAATCTAAGTGATTTTTATTCACCACAGATTACGGAGTTATTTGAAGTATGTAATGAGAACCATAAAATGTTGTATTCTGAACTCACTATGCCAACGCCTTGCTTTGCCGGAACTGTTTCTACCACAGATTAAAAAGATAAACACAGATTGAAAACTCACTTTGATTGTTTATTAATCTGTGAAAATCTGTGTTATCTGTGGTGTGACTTAAATTCTCGTTAATGCAAACAAAAAACAATGGAACGCGGATTAAATATGATCTGGCGGATTAAAACGGAATAAAATCCCGACAAGTCGTGATGATTTTCTAAAAAACGCTTAGAAAATTGTCAATCATACAAAGTTCCATTTGTTTTTTTCGTATCCATTCCAATTTATTGGAAAATAAATCCGTTTTCCATCCGCTAAATCCGTATAAATCCGCGTTCTATTTTTTTTTAGTTCCCGAACAAAATAAGATGTTCCTAAACACATTTTTTAAAGTGCAAAGCTTTGCGAAGTGTCGGTACTGAAAAATGGATTTGGCAATTCAGTTTAGATTATTGACTTTTGAATCTGTAAAATAAACTTAACGATCTGAATTGTGAATACTAAAACCAAAGCTAAAGTTATTTCAAAGGAATTGCTGGTTCCTTTCATCTTGATTACCAGTCTGTTTTCCTTGTGGGGATTTGCAAACGACATTACAAATCCGATGGTAGCCGCTTTTAAAACGGTCATGGAGATTTCGAACGCGAAAGCCGCTCTGATACAGTTCGCATTTTACGGCGGATATGCCACCATGGCCATTCCGGCTGCGCTGTATGTAAAAAGGTACAGTTACAAAAAGGGAATCCTGGTTGGATTGGGATTGTACGCTCTGGGAGCGCTCCTGTTCTACCCTGCCGCAAAGTATGAAGTTTTCGAATTTTTCCTTTTGTCATTGTACATTTTAACTTTCGGACTGGCATTTCTGGAAACAACCGCCAATCCATACATTCTGTCGATGGGCGATGAAGAAACCGCTACCCGCAGGCTGAACCTGGCCCAGTCATTCAATCCGATGGGTTCGTTGCTAGGCATGTTTGTGGCTTCAAATTTTATCCTGACATCGCTTCAATCGGATGTAAGAAATGAGGCCGGAGACCTGATTTTCACAACGCTGAGCGCAGCCGAAAAAGCAGCCATCCGCACACACGATCTGGCAGTGATCCGCGACCCTTATGTAATGCTTGGCTTTGTGGTGATCGCCATGCTTCTGGTCATTTTCTTTTTCAAGATGCCCAAACGCAAAGATCCCGATCATACCATTCATGCAATGGATACTTTTAGACGACTGATTGCCAACGTAAAATACCGCGAAGGTGTAATCGCGCAGGTTTTTTATGTAGCCGCTCAAATCATGTGCTGGACATTCATTATTCAATATGCCGAAAATCTGGGAATCAATAAGGCCACCGCACAGAAATACAACATAGTTGCGATGGCTATTTTCCTGTCGAGCAGGTTTATCAGCACCATGCTGATGAAATACATGAATTCAAGAGTGCTTTTAACAGCATTTGCCATCGGCGGTTTTGTGCTGACATTGGGCGTTATCTTCATTCAGGGAATGGCCGGTTTGTATTGCCTGATTGGCGTTTCAGCGTTTATGTCGCTCATGTTTCCAACCATTTACGGAATTGCACTTGAAGGACTTGGCGAAGATGCCACACTCGGTGCTGCCGGTTTGGTGATGGCCATTGTTGGAGGCGCTTTAATGCCGCCTCTGCAAGGGGCAATCATTGATATGGGAACTGTTGCCGGATTACCCGCAGTAAACTTCTCCTTCATTTTACCGCTTATCTGCTTTGTAGTAATTGCCATTTATGGCTATCGAACCTTGAAAGTGCATTTATAGTAATATCGCAACTCACCCCCTCGCATCTGCGATGCTCTCCCCCTCTCTTTTAAAAAGAGAGTGGGACGTCCGCAAGCGGACGTGGGGTGAGTTCCAAAATTACAAATCCTAAAAATTCATTTTTAAACCCAAAATCATGACCTTAGAAACAAAACGATACTGCAAAACCCTGTCGCTGAAAGACGACTCTCAATTAATCGAAGATTACAAAAAAGTACATGCGCCCGGAGCTGCCTGGCCCGAAATAACACAGGGAATGCGCGAAGTGGGAATCATCGATATGGAAATTTATCTGCTCGGTACACGACTGTTTATGATTATGGACACGGTTCCCGATTTCGATCACGACCGCGCAATGGATCAACTGGCAGGAAAACCACGCCAAAGCGAATGGGAAGCCTACGTTTCAAGGTTTCAGCAAACATCTGCTGAAGCAACTGCCGACGAAAAGTGGCAGTTGATGGAACGCATTTATAAAATGGACAAATAGGCCAATCAGCAATAGATGTGAGAAATAGAAATCAAATAATTGTTGTATAATAAAATTTGAACAAAGAACAATAGAACGCGGATTTCCGCTGATATAGCGGATTTTAAAACGGATTTTAATTCAGACAAGTCGGAATGATCTGCATACACTTACGACCTTATCATTCATGCCTGCATGAATATTATCAGTCTAAAATCCGTCTGAATTATAATCCGTATTTGTCCGCTGAATCCGTTGTAATCCGCGTTCTATTCCTTTTGTGAACTACAACCAATCACTTAATTTTGGGATATAATATTAAAATTCAACACATTAAATGAAAAATACAATATCACACCGGCAAACATTTGGAAAAACCGGACTGACAGTTCCGTCAATCATCTACGGAACGAGTTTTATGGGCAACCTTTACCAGGAATTAACTGAAGAGGTAAAACTGCAAATCATGCAGCAATGGTTCGAGGTTTCCGAATCGACACCGATGATTGATTGCGCGGGGAAATACGGGGCAGGACTGGCTTTGGAAGTGATTGGCGCCGGACTGAAAAAGCTGGACGTTGACAAAGACGACATCATCATCAGCAATAAACTGGGCTGGTACCGAATTCCATTGACCACCGATGAACCCACTTTTGAACCCGGCGCGTGGGTCAACCTGAAATACGATGCCATACAAAAAATAAGTTACTCCGGAATTTTGGAATGCTGGGAACAAGGCTGCGATTTACTGGGCGGTTATTACAAGCCGCAGGTAGTTTCGGTGCACGATCCCGATGAATATTTGTTCGCCGCCACCGATGCAGCCGACCGCACCAAAAGGGTAAACGACATTCTGGAAGCCTACAAAGCGCTCTTCGAACTGAAAGAAAAAGGCGAAGTAAAAGCCGTTGGCATCGGTGCAAAAGACTGGCTGACGATCAAAGAATTGTACGATCAGGTAAAATTCGACTGGGTAATGTTTGCCAACAAACTAACCATTTACCACCATCCGCCTGAAATCATCGAATTCGTTGAGCGAATCAATGCTGATGGTGTTGGAATCATCAACTCTGCGATTTTTAATGCCGGTTTTCTCACAGGAGGCGAGTTTTTCGATTACCGGAAAATTGATCCAACTTCGGCTGAAGACCTGAAATTACTGGTGTGGCGCGAAACTTTCTTTGCCGTTTGCAAAAAGTACGACGTTTCACCCGGCGATGCCTGCCTGAAATTTGCACTTGCAATGCCGCAGGTAAACGCGGTGGCGCTCAATCCAAGCAAACCTGAACGCATCCGCCGGAATGTGGAGGTTTTGGCTGCCGGTTTACCTTCCGGATTCTGGAAAGAACTGAAAGAACAAAAAGTGATAGGCGAACATTTTAAATACCTGTAAAATGATCATTGATTCCCATCATCATTACTGGCAGTACAATCCGGTGGAATACGACTGGATTGATGATTCGATGAAAGTTATCCGTACCGATTTTCTTCCTGAAAAGCTGGAGCAAACCATCCGGGAAGCGGGAATCGACGGGGTTATTTCGGTTCATGCGCGCCAATCGGTCGAAGAAACCGACTGGCTGATTGGTATGGCTCATCAAAACAAGTTCATGAAGGGCGTGGTCGGCTGGCTGCCTTTGATTCAGGACGATATTGAAACTTATCTGGAAAAATATTCCGGCGAAAATATCCTGAAAGGACTTCGTCACGTGGTTCAGGGCGAAACCGATCCTGAATTTATCCTCCGGAATGATTTCAACCGTGGCATTTCGTTGCTGAAAAAATATTCACTCGTATACGACATCCTGATTTTCGAACAGCAATTGCCCAACACCATCCGGTTTGTAGATCAGCATCCTGATCAGATTTTCGTGCTCGACCACATTGCCAAACCGCTGATCAGAAAAAATGAATTGTCGCCGTGGAAAGAAAACATTCAGGAACTTGCAAAACGCGAAAACGTGAGTTGCAAAATTTCAGGAATGGTTACCGAAGCCGATTTTACCAGCTGGACACCCGAACAACTTCAGCCGTATTTTGAGATCGTTCTGGAAGCATTTGGTCCCGACCGTCTGCTTTTTGGCTCCGACTGGCCAGTTTGCCTGGTGGCCACCTCCTATAAAAACTGGGCCGATCTGGTCAGGAAAACCATTTCAACCTTTTCGGAAACAGAACAGGCAAAAATAATGGGCGAAAACGCCGTCAGGATTTATGATTTGTGAATGGTGATTGATGATTGCCAGCAGCAACAAATGACAATTGAATGACTACTTAATGACACAAGATACCATGAAATCAATTCAAATAATAACTCCGGAAAATATTCAGATTACTGAACGCCCTTTGCCGGTTGCAGGGAAAAGCGAAGTGTTGCTAAAGATCAATTACGTTGGGTTCTGCGGTTCCGACCTCAGCACGTTCATGGGTAAAAATCCAATGGTGGATTATCCACGTGTTCCGGGACACGAAATTTCGGCAGTGATTGCCGCAGTTGGCGAAGAAGTTCCGGCAAATTTCAAAACCGGGCAAGCAGTAACTGTTGTTCCATATACCAACTGCGGACAGTGTTCATCGTGCCGGAAAGGACGTGTAAACGCCTGCCGTTACAACCAGACGCTTGGCGTTCAGCGCGACGGAGCCATGCAGGAATTCATCACCGTTCCGTGGCAAAAACTGATTATCGACGACCGGCTTTCAGCCAAAGAACTGGCGATGGTTGAGCCGCTGACAGTTGGCTTCCATGCCATCGACCGCGGACGTGTAACCGACATCGACACCGTGATGGTTTTTGGCTGCGGAATGATCGGTTCAGGAGCAATTATCCGTGCTGCTTTGCGCGGTGCAAAAGTGATTGCCGTTGACATCGACGATCAGAAACTGGATTTGGCCCGAAAGATCGGCGCGAATTATTGCATCAATTCGAAAACCACCAACCTGCACGAAGCGTTGCAGGAAATCACCGGCGGACATGGCCCGGATGTAATTATCGAGGCTGCCGGAAATCAGTTTACTTACCAGGCAGCTCTGGAGGAAGCCGCGTTTGCTGCCCGCGTGGTTTGCATCGGATACGCCAAAAACGACGTCAGTTTTGCCACCAAACTTTGGGTACAGAAAGAAATCGACATTCTGGGTTCGCGAAATGCAACTCCTTCCGACTTTGAAGCAGTCATCAATTACCTGAAACAAGGCAATTTTCCACTCGGCGAAATGATCACCCGCATCATACAACCTGAAGAAGTTGC
>CAMDGL010000172.1 GCA_945897845.1 Chitinophaga pinensis
AACATCATTACCCAGATACCCAAAGAAAGCAGCTATGAATTCAGTACCCTCACGCAAAGCACCAATGGCGCCGCACAGGACAATATCGTGAACGGAAACCACACGATGCTCACCAAAAAGAGGACTGCCGGAGCTGCCATCTTTGTAAACCGCCGTCACCGCGAAGCATACGATCACAACGGCGACAATTTTTCTGAACTTCCCGAATTGCGCAACAACTCGTTCGGGGCCAACCTGTTCTATAAACCAACATACAACCAGAAGCTTGAAGTGAATTTCAGCAGCCTGAACGAATACCGTTACGGTGGCGAAATAACTGATAAACCAGCCTATCTGGCGCAACAATCGGAAGAACGCACACACAATGTTTTCATGGGCGGGATCGATTATCAGCTCAATTTTAATGGAGATAACAGCGCTTTCATTGCCTATTTTGCAGGTCAGCAAACCGATCGCGACCATTATACCGGTATTGTTCCTGATGGTGCAGCCGAAAGAATTATTCATGTAAATAAACCTCCCTACGGAACGACCGAAAACGTTACGTTGCAGGGCGGATTGCAAATCAATCACCGTTTTCAGGAATTCCTCGGCGGAACAAATGTGATAACTTTTGGGGGTGAATTCGTTTTCGACGATGTGCTTGATACCATCCCGGCGTACAATTACGAGATCGACCAGCAAACTAAAAACTTTGGCTTTTTTGCCCAAAGCGACTGGGAAGTAAGGCCAAAACTGACATTCCTTGCAGGTGTTCGCGCCGACAAACACAACCTGGTTGACAAGGTTATTCTCAGCCCGAGGTTTTCGCTGTTGTCGCGACATTTAACCAATACACAGTTTCGCCTCACTTGGGGAACCGGCTTCCGTGCTCCGCAATCGTTCGATACCGACATGCACATTGCTTTTGCCGGAGGGGGCGTTTCGCGCATCACCCTTGATCCTTTGCTGAAGGAAGAGCGTTCGAACAGTTTCAGCGGATCTGTAAATTTCGACCGGCCTTCAGAAACATTTATTGTGGGTTTTACTCTCGAAGGTTTTTATACCCACCTGAAAGACGTGTTCTATTTGCAGCCAGTTTCGTCTGATGAATTTGGCGACCGTTTCGAAAAACGCAACGGTGCGGGAGCAACTGTAAACGGCGGAACCCTCGAATTGCGCGGAAATTACAACCGCAAAGTTCAGCTGGAAGCCGGGATCACCGTTCAATCGAGTTTGTACGACGATCCGGTTGAAAACATTGCGGGATTGGCACCAACACGCCGTTTCCTGCGTTCACCCAACGAATATGGGTATTTCACCCTGTCGTTTACGCCAAATGCGAAGTTCAATGCGTCTGTAAGCAGCGTTTACACAGGCAAAATGCAGGTGGCACATTTGGCAGGTGCACCCGAACAGCTCACCGACGAGTACATCACTTCGCCTTCGTTTACCGAACTGAATTCAAAAGTATCGTACACCTTCAATCTGCCATCGGTCGATTCGGGTTTGGAAATATTTGCCGGTGTAAAAAACATCACCAATGCCTACCAGTCTGATTTTGATTCAGGAAAAAACCGCGACAGCAATTACGTGTATGGCCCGGGAATGCCACGTTCAATTTATATTGGCGTGAAGTTGAAGTCGTTTTGAAAATTGCCTCCACTTGAAAGGCCGCAAAATAATGTTACTTTTGCCTGCGTTTTAAGAATTCTAAAACTCAGGAACGATGGATGAATTTGGGAAAAAGAAAAAAGGTTTTTCACTTGGTGAGACTGAAAAGGAGAGAAGGAATAACCTGATCATTATCTTTCTGTCAGTGGTATTGCTGGCGGTGGTGGTGGTTTTCTTTGTTCAGCACAGCGAAAACAAGAAGATATTAAATGCATTGAACCAGGAGAAAGTTTCGATTCAAACCGAACTGAGTTCGATGATGACCAATTACGATTCGATTCATACCAATAACGAAGCCCTACAGGGAGAATTATCGTTTGCCCAAACCAAAGTAAAAGATTTGCTGCTTGAAGTTGGTCAGGTAAAAAAGGTAAGTTACGACGAGATTGCAAGATACCGTCAGGAGGTAACTACATTGCGCACCATCATGAAAAATTACATCATTCAGGTTGATTCGCTCAATCGGAGGAATGAATTGCTGATGGCCGAAAACAGTCAGGTAAAAGAGGAATTTGCTCAGTCAGAATCAAAAAATCAGCAACTGGAAGTGGAGAAAGACCGCCTTCAGGAAAAGATAAAAATGGCCGCACAACTTGAAGTCACCGAGTTGATTGGTGTTGGTATAAACGACAGGGGTAAAGAAGCTGAAAGTGCTAGACGGGCCGTGCAAATCAGGGTAAGTTTTGTAATTAGCAAAAACGTTACAGCACCCCGCGGAAACAAGGTGATTTATGTGCGGATTCAAAAACCCAATCAGGTATTGTTCCAGAAATCGGCCAGCGATTTGTTCCCATTCGAAGACCTGAAAATCCCCTACTCAGCCAAACGCGAGGTTACCTACGAAGGAAATTCGTTGCCAGTCAATATTTTCTGGGACAACGAAGGAGCCGAATTCCTGCCCGGCGAATACACCGTCGATATTTTTGCCGATGGAAGCAACATCGGAACCACCAAGTTTGTGATGAAAAGGTAAAGGAAAGTGGTCAGTCGCAATGGTTACAAGTCCGTCACATGAATGTGACGGCAAAGGATAACTTCTCAACAAACAGCATCTTCCAAACAATTTTATCAAAGCTAAAATATCTATTCAATGCTCTGATATCCTTTGCCGTTCGGATTTAGCCAACGGACTTCAATGAATATTTTGCACATTGGATTTTTAAATAAAACTCATCATTTTACTCAAATATTTCCCGATAATATCAAATTCAAGGTTCACAGTTGTGCCAACTTCGAAGGTGTGAAAATTGGTTTCGTGGTAGGTGTATGGAATAATGGCCACCTGAAATGAATTGTCCTTCGAGTTCACTACGGTCAGGCTGACGCCGTTTACAGTCACCGAACCCTTTTCAACCGTCATGTAACCCTTTTGCGCCATTTCCTTGTCGAACGGATATTCGAAGGTGAAATACCAGCTGCCATCGGCTTCTTCAACTCTGGTGCAGGTTGCAGTCTGGTCAACATGTCCCTGAACAATGTGGCCGTCCAAACGGCCATTCATCATCATGCTGCGTTCGAGGTTTACTTTGCTTCCGGCAACAAGTTTACCGAGATTGGTTTTCAGCAAAGTTTCCTTGATGGCAGTTACGGTATAGGTTTTTGCCTCGCGGTTGATTTTTACCACTGTCAGGCAAACGCCATTGTGCGAAAGACTCTGATCAATTTTCAATTCATCAACAAACGAGCAGGTGAGGGTAAAATGTACATTTTCCTGGTCTTTTTCAATGGCAATCACTTTGCCGGCTTCTTCTACAATTCCTGAAAACATGATGGGTCGGTTTTAAATTTGGCTACGAAGTTACAAGTTTCGGATGGAGTAGCAAATTAGGATTGGAGCTTTTTAAAATTCAGGAGAAACCGTTTTGCAAGGTTTCGGCTTTAATATCAATTGTGGACAAAATTATTTTAAGAATAAGGACACGGTATTACGAAAAACTTTATTTTTAGCTGATTAACCTTAGTAACAACGCTATAATAACATTTCGAACTAACCTTATTAATTCAGTCTGTAACCCGATAATTAAACGTATTTGTATGAAAACAGAAAAGCTTAACAAGTTAATGAATAGTCTTTTGGCTCTTTCGGCAGCAGCGATTCTAGTTGGTGCGATTTTTAAAATTCAGCATTATCCGATGGGAGATGTATTCTTTATGGGTGGTATTTTAACTAACTTTTTGCTTAGCGGCATAGAAATAAGCAGATTAAAGAAGACCATCAAAAAGCTGAAAGAACAAAACTTGGCAGAATAAGCTGGTACAAAAAAAGTCAGGACTTTGCTTGGAGCGAAACCCTGACTTTCAAATGTATATGTATGTCATCCGATGAATACTTTGTTAAAAACGTAGGTGCTAAGAAATGGCGGGACAATCAATTATGACTTCATCGGATGACTTATTTATTGAATAGAATCGTTCAATGCCAGTCCGTTGGCAGTCATGATCCATTTTTTGCCAACCATGTCGCCATCCCACATGTTATTTACATTTTCAATGTCGTAAATAATCGATTTCATTTTATCATTCATGAAAATCGATTTTCCTTCCGGAACTTTCAGAATCATTGAGACTTCCTGCTGGCGCCATTTCGCATTTTCCTTCAGGAAATAATACGGATCGAGTAACAGTGTTGAATCTTTTTGCGTGAAATTGTAGTCGATCTGTTCAACATTTGTCTGGGCATCGTCGGTGTTGCTTCCACGTGCGCGTTTTTTAATCTGAAGCAAAAACTCGCCTGTTGTGCTTTGTTCGATGGTAAACCGCGGATGTCCGAGCAGTTTTTCCTTGCCGTTCACTTCAGCTATTTTCATCCGGTCGAGAGAAATTTCATCTTCAATCAACGATTCGTACAGATCTTCGTTCATTTCAATATACAAAGTTTTACATTGGGTACATTGTATGTTTTGGGTAACCGTCTGGCTGGTTTGTTTCGAAAAATTTTCGGCCTGACTAACACCAACAAAAATCAAGGTTATCAATGCCAACAACCATACGGCGAAGGTTCCCAGCCCAATCATTTTATTATTGGTTTTGTACCTGAACAAGAGTTTTGTACCGATGAAAAGTAAAATCAGGATTGGAATACCGACCAGAATCGAAATCGCGATCATTGAAGTTGTATATGCACCGGGGCTTACAAAGTGGTTGATCAGATTGGCCATATTGATGTTTGAATCCCATCCGAAGTTCCATGGACCTCCCTGCAGGAAGGAATGTCCGACTGCCAGCGAAGTTGCAAACATGATTAATGTTACAATTCCACCGATGAGCAACGCGGCGCCAAACAGCAGCACAAGAACACGAAGCACCACCCGAAGAACGCTGCCCACCACATCGCCAAAACGATCCATACGGGTAACGCCTTTTTCGTACGATGCCGAATTCCTGAAGCGGTTATAGCTTTCGCCAATCTCGGTCACCTCTTCTTTGATTGATTTTTCGATATTGGAGACCGTGGCTTCTTTTCCGCGCATTTCCAAACGCTGGGCGGTAGTCTTGGCTTTCGGAACTACAATCCATAGAATAATATAGATTAGCAACGAAGCTCCAACTCCAAGGAAGAACAAGACTACAAAAATAACCCTGAGGATAACCATGTCGATATTGAAATAAGCGCCCAAACCAGAGCAAACTCCACCGATTACCCGATTGTCGCCATCGCGGTAAAGGCGGCGACGCGTTTTCTGTTCGTTGTCCTGAAAAGCTCCTTCTGCCTGTGCTTTTGCTGAAGCTTCCTCTTCAGGTTCCATAAAATCTTCAGGTTTTCCCATTCGGGCGATCACCTCGTCAACCATCTCGTTGGTAACTACTTCAACTTTGTTACCGGTCTTTTCGATAAAGAGTTCGGCAATACGGGCTTCAATATCCTGAAGTATTTCCTGGCCTTCGATAGCAGTTCCAAAATGTCGGTTCAACAATTGTAAATATTTCTGGAGTTTTTCGAACGCATCATCGTCGATGTGAAAAACGCTCCCGCTTATGTTGATGGTAAATGTCTTTTTCATTTTGTTTATTTTTCCGTTTTGTTTATACTGAAAATGACCTATTTATGTTCCTTGATCATTCTGACTGCCTCTACCAGCTCGTCCCATGATTCGCCCATTTCATTCAGAAAAAACCGTCCTTCTTCTGTAAGTTCGTAGTATTTACGGGGGGGGCCCTGGGTCGATTCTTCCCATTTGTACGACAGCAAACCGTCGTTCTTCAGCCGGGTAAGCAGCGGATAAAGTGTTCCTTCCACCACAATCATTTTAGAGCTTTTCAATTCCTCGATGATGTCGCTTGCATACAAAGGCTTCCCGTCGATTACCAGCAAAATGCAGTATTCGAGAACCCCTTTGCGCATTTGAGCTTTTGTATTGTTCAGATCCATTGTTTTTCCTCCTTAAAATTTCGTTCAAACTAATCTCTCTCTGTCTATTTAAATCGGTATTACTTGTTCCAGATCAATTCATCCAACATCCAGGCTTCAACCTGTAAATCAGAATCACTCTCATTTATTATGGTTATACCTGAAAAATTTTGATTGGCAAGCATCCAGTCTGCGACACTCAGCGATTCTTCTGTTTCCACTTCCAAATCATTCATCTGAGTGCCAAAATAAGTCACGTCTGTCATCCAGCTTTCAAGTTCAAGGCTTTTTTCTGCGGAAGTTTCAAGAAAAAATGCGCTTGAAGCGAGGTTGACTTCAGACGTGGTTGTATATGCCAAAAGTCGCCCGTTTTCCTGGCCAATTAACTGAGTCATAAAAAATCCGCCTGCACTCACTGAAATGCTGATCAATACCAAACCGATTACTACTGCGAATGATTTCATTGCTGTTTTTTCAATTTTCCCGCTTTCTGTTTTCTGAACATTGTTTGTTGTTGTTTTCATGGCTTTGAGTTTTGTTTCTGTTTTTCTGTTTTCTGTTTTTGTTTTCTGAACACGTTTTCTTGTTTTCTGATCTTTGTTTTCTTGTTTTTCTGTTGGTAAGACGAAGGCTTTTTGATTTCGTTACAGTTGCAAGGAACTTTTTTAAAACCTTTACCTTCTCTTACCTTGTTATTGGCTTTACAAACATACAACATTTAAATGGTTCTATGCAACACAAAGTACTAAATTTTTAATGTTTTTTGAAAATATTTTTTAGTACATTGATATTCACAATTTTAAAAATTTAAATAATTTTTTCCCTGAAGAAAAAAGTTCAAAATAAATTGTTCCGACCCTGAAAAATGAACTGAAGTCGGATATAAAAAAGAGGTTTTGGAAGAAGTCGGGGCATCACCCGGAGCGAATCCTCACTTTTGGGTTAAGATTTAATTGTTAACATCAACAGTCCGGCAAACCGGTTTCCTTCAGTCAGTTTTTAATTTACTTACTTTTGCAAAAGTTTGGTTGGTTCAGCAAAAAACAAAATGAGCAACCGATTGGTGCGCAACAAAATATCATGACAGTATTTAAACTTACAGCAACAGCAGAAACCGCAGTCCCTCCAGAAAAAAGAAGGATGCGAATTGCTGTGGCGCTGTTCTATTTCAGTATGGGGCTTTGTTTTGCCTCATGGGCTAGTCGCATTCCGGATATCAAAACAGCGCTTCATCTGAGTGATGCGGCGTTTGGAAGTATTCTGTTCGCCTTGCCGGTCGGTCAGTTTCTGATGATGCCCTTTTCAGGAAAACTGGTAACTCGCTACGGCAGCCACAAAGTGCTTTTGTATGCACTTCCGGTTTATACAATTTGTTTAAGTAACGTCGGTTTGGTTACCCAGGGCTGGCAGTTGGCCATCGCCCTGTTTCTGTTCGGGGTTTCGGGTAACATGTGCAACATTGCGATCAATACACAGGGAATCGCCGCCGAAAAACTTTACGAGCGCCCAATCATGTCAATGTTTCATGGAGGATGGAGTATTGCAGGTTTCACCGGGGCTCTGATCGGACTGGCCATGATCAACCTGAAAATTGTTCCGTACGTGCATTTCTGGATCGTAATTCTGTTAGTATGGACAATTGTTTGGAGTAATAAACAATTTTTGGTTCCATTTAAAACGAGTATTGACAAGGAAGAGCCGCGCAGGAAATTCTTTTCCAAACCCGACAGCACTTTACTTCAGCTTGGAATAATTGGCTTTTGCAGCATGGCAAGCGAAGGGGCGATGTTCGACTGGAGCGGCATCTATTTTAAGGATGTGGCAAAAGCTCCTTCATCGCTGGTTATTTTAGGATATACTTCGTTTATGATTATGATGGCTTCCGGACGTTTTGTGGCTGACCGCCTGATTGCGAAATTCGGACGTAAACACCTGCTTCAGGTGAGCGGTGTGATGATCTCTTCGGGATTGTTTATTTCAGTCATTTTTCCTTACCTGATTCCGTCAACCATTGGGTTTATGCTGGTCGGACTGGGTGTTTCGAGCATTGTTCCCACTGTATACAGTACGGCAGGCAAGAACGGCAAAGTCGCACCGGGCATCGCACTTGCAACTGTTTCGAGTGTCAGTTTTCTGGGTTTCCTGATGGGGCCACCGCTGATCGGTTATATTTCGGCAGCTGCCGGTTTGCGATATTCATTTGCGGTTATCGGAGTCTTCGGCCTTTTTATCACTTTGCTGGTTTCAAAGCTGAAAGTGATTCATTAAAA
>CAMDGL010000173.1 GCA_945897845.1 Chitinophaga pinensis
TCAGAACACTTCAGTAAACAACATTGGCTATGAAGAAAATCCTGCTCATCACTGCGTCGATCCTCGGCATTCTGGTATTGGCTTATATATTGGGGCCAAAATTTTCAAAGCCTGAATTGTCAGATAAACTTCCTGAAATACAAGTTCAGACAACGAATTTTGAAGCTTATTTGAAAGCCAAAAATTCTGCATTAAAAATTAAGCCCGATAACGAAAGCCGCGTTATTTGGGCGAACGATACCCTTAAAAACAAAACAGATTTCTGCCTGCTGTATCTTCATGGATTTTCAGCATCGTGGTACGAAGGAGAACCAGTTCATAAAGATTTTGCCGGAAGATATGGTATGAATCTGTATATTCCATTGCTTGCCTCACATGGTATCGACACCACCGAGGCGTTGGTAGATATGACGCCTGACAGGCTTTACGAATCGGCCAAGGAAGCACTGGTTGCGGCTCAGGCTTTGGGTGAAAAGGTTATCGTGATGAGCACTTCCACCGGAGGAACTTTAAGCTTAAAACTTGCTGCGGAATTTCCTGAAATGATGGAAGCATTGATATTACTATCGCCCAATGTTGCCATTAATAATCCGGCAGCATTCCTGCTCAGCAAACCTTGGGGACTGCAAATTGCACGTCAGGTTTACAGCGGTAATTACCGAATAACCAATCCTGATTTTGCTTCGGAAGATTGCCGTTACTGGAACTGCAAATACCGGCTCGAATCAGTTGTTTACTTGCAACAATTGGTTGAATCGACTATGACCAAAGAAACATTCGGGAAAGTTAACGAACCGGTATTTCTGGCCTATTATTATAAAGACGAAGAAAATCAGGATCCAACTGTAAAAGTAGATGCAATGCTGAAAATGTATGACCAGCTGGGAACGCCGGAAAACCTTAAACAAAAAGAGGCTTTTCCGGAAGCAGGCGCACACCCGATTGGGAGTAAACTGTTTTCGAAAGCATGGCAGGATGTTGAAAACGCAAGTTATAAGTTTGCAGAAGAAAAACTGGGACTGGTGCCGGCAAGGCTTGAAAATGAATGAGAAGTATCCAGGTAAAAAGTATCAGATTCATTTTTGAAAGTTTCTTATATTTGTTAAAAATTTATTGAGATGAAGTCAACTTTAACCTATCAGGTAAAATTGAATTTTAGTCAAATATTGCAGATTGTAAAACAACTTCCGGCAAATGAGAAGATTAGAATTTCTAAAGAATTAGAAAAGGAAGCCATTGATTCAAAATTGACTAAACTACTTAAATCATTTAAAACTAATGATTTAACTAAAGAAATGATAACTAAGGAATGTGAGATTGCAAGGGAAAAACTCTATACAAAATCACTTGAAAAATAGAATAGTTGTTGACACCAATGTTCTGATTAGCTTTCTAATTGGCAAGCGCTTAAGAAAACTCAAAGATAAGCTAATCGATTCGACGATCAAATTAATTCTAACCGATCAGCTAATAAAAGAGATAAGGATAGTTACTGCACGACCAAAATTCAGGAAATACTTTAACAAACAGGATGTGAATGATTTCATAGATTTAATCTCAATAATTGGGTTAACCTTTGAAATTCAATACATTCCTGATATCTGCAGAGATCCAAAAGATAATTTCTTGCTTGGCCTCTGTGATATTGGAACTGCTGATTTTTTAGTGACTGGAGATAAGGATTTGCTGGAATTACTGGAATATAAAGGAACAAAAATAATCAGCCCAAGTGAATTAGAGAATCTATTGTAACGAAATTCTAAAACCTTGGCAAAGAATATTTAACAGTAGTAATTCATTTATTTATTGCATATTTTCCACACAAAACGACATCCAGGAATAAAATATAAAAACAAATAATTGACTGGCTGCAAACTAAATACTTATGCCGATCAACACCTATCTGACAGGTATATAAGCTGACACCAGTTTCCCATACAAATCAAATTCATCGGAACCGGTAATTTCGATCTGGTAAAATTGGCCTTTCTTCAACGAAATTTCTTTGCCGATCAGTACTTCGCCGTCCACTTCAGGAGAATCAAACTCGGTGCGACCGACGAAAAATTCATCATCTTCGCGATCGATAATTACTTTCATCGTTTTTCCTACTTTTTGGGTATTCAGTTGTGAGGAGATAATTTGCTGAATTCCCATTAATTCCTCCTGACGGGCTTGTTTTACGTCTTCAGGAACATCGTCTTCATACTTTTTATATCCGTACGTTCCCTCTTCGTGCGAGTAGGTAAAAGCACCCAAACGGTCGAACTGATGTTTCTGAACAAAGCTTATAAGCTGTTCAAAATCTTCTTCTGTTTCGCCCGGATGACCGACCAACATCGTCGTCCTAATGGTTATTCTGGGAACTTCTTCCCTGATTTTTTGCAACAAAGCTTCCGTTTCTTCGGTGGTGACGTGACGAAGCATGTGTTTCAGCACATTGTTTGAGCTATGCTGCAACGGAATATCAATATAATGACAAAGTTTGGGAACAGATTTGAAAAGCGGCAAAATATCCATTGGGAATTTGGTTGGATACAGATAATGCAAACGAATCCATTCGATGCCATCGATTTCAGCAATTTTCTGGATCAGTTCGGCCAACATGCCTTTTCCGTACAAATCAATTCCGTAATACGACAAATCCTGCGCAATCAGCAAAATCTCACGAACGCCTTTCTTTGCAAGGTATTTGGCTTCTTTAACCAAATCTTCCATTGATTTGGATTTGTGTTTGCCGGTCATGCCCGGAATGGCGCAAAACGCACAAACGCGGTTGCAACCTTCAGAAATCTTCAGATATGCAAAATGCGAAGGAGTGGTAATTTTTCGCTCGTAAATATATTCGGGCCGATAGGTTGCTTTCAACTCGCCTACCAGCGCTTTCATGTCGAACTTTCCAAAGTATTTGTCAACCTCCGGAATTTCCTTTTCCAGATCGGTTTTATATCGCTCGGAAAGACAACCCATCACGTATAATTTATCAATGTCACCGCGGCTTTTGGCGCCAACAAACTGCAAAATTGTATTGACTGATTCTTCCTTTGCATCGTGAATAAATCCACAGGTATTGATCACAACGATATCCGAATCTGTCTCGTTCGAATCGTGCACCACCTCAAAACCATCCATCGAAAGCTGGTTCAGTAAAACCTCAGAATCGACCAGGTTTTTTGAACAACCCAAAGTCACCACATTTATTTTTTGCTTTTTCATTTTTTGTTTTTATTCAAATCAAAACTCCATTCTTCAAACAGAAAACTCTCTTCAAAGTTCGGAATCACTATATTCCTCAAAACAACGGCTGACATAAGCCAGCCGATATATTTATTTAGATGCCCCGATGGCAAAAATTGAAAAGAGTACAGTTAAATGGCTTTTCAAACCTGTTGCAAAATTTCCAATAACCAATATCGAATATTCAATATCCAAAACCTTCGCAATCGAAAACTTGAAACCTGGAACTATGAGAAGAGCGACTCAACAAATTCTCTTCGGTTGAAAATCTGCAGATCGTCCATTTTCTCGCCAATTCCAATGTACTTGACCGGAATTTTGAATTGATCGGAGATTCCAATCACCACGCCACCTTTTGCTGTTCCGTCAAGTTTTGTGAGCGCAAGTGCAGTAACCTCAGTAGCCTTGGTAAATTGCTTGGCCTGTTCAAATGCATTTTGGCCGGTCGAACCATCCAGAATCAGCAAAACTTCGTGAGGGGCAGATGGCACCACTTTCTTCATGACCGTTTTAATTTTGCTCAACTCATTCATTAAATTGATTTTATTGTGCAAGCGACCGGCAGTATCAATAATCACCACATCGGCACCCTGTGCAATGGCCGATGAAAGTGTATCGTAAGCCACGGATGCGGGATCCGCTCCCATCCCTTGTTTTACCAAAGGCACCTGAACGCGGTCGGCCCAGATTTGAAGCTGGTCGATGGCAGCGGCACGAAAAGTATCGGCAGCACCCAGTACAACTTTTTTCCCGGCCTGTTTAAACTGATGGGCAAGTTTTCCAATGGTGGTTGTTTTTCCAACGCCATTCACTCCAACCACCATTATTACATATGGTTCTTTACTATCGGGCAGGTCGAAATCAGAAACATCGTTGGTATTGTTTTCTTCGAGCAAGCTTGCAATCTCTTCTTTCAACACAGAATTCAGTTCCGAAGTTCCCATGTATTTGTCAACGGCAACTCTTTTTTCTATTCGTGTGATGATCTTTAAAGTGGTATCCACGCCAACATCAGCCGATATCAGAATTTCTTCCAGATTATCCAGCACATCTTCGTCAACCTTGGTTTTTCCAACGATGGCACGGCTAATCTTTGTAAAAACACTTTCTTTGGTTTTTGCAAGCCCTTGGTCGAGGCTTTCTTTTTTCTTGCTGTTAAAAATTCCGAAAATGCCCATATTCACTCTATTTAACTATCAACAATTTTGTAACGTGTACGATTTAATAAAAAAAGCCTTCACCAATGATGAAAGCTTTTCCTTATAGAGAGAATTGGATCTATTTCTTGAAATGTTCTTTTACATTTTCGTTCGGAATGATTTCTTCCTGAAATGTATATGCACCAGTTTTTTCTGATTTTACCATTTTTACTACTTTGGCGTAACCTTTACCGGCACCTTTTTGTAACGAAGCAACTACTTTCTTTGCCATACTATTTCTTATTTAATTTCGCGGTGTACAGTAACTCGCTTTAAGTTAGAGTTGTATTTCTTTTTCTCCAGACGTTCAGGAGTATTCTTCCTGTTTTTGGTAGTAATGTACCGTGAAGTTCCGGGAACCCCGCTGGTTTTTTGTTCGGTACATTCCATGATTACCTGAATTCTATTGCCTTTTTTAGCCATCTCTTAAAGCTTTAAATAGTTGTTATAAAACCTTTTTCCTTTGCACTTTTCAATGCAGCGTTCAATCCGTTTTTGTTGATTGTACGGATTCCGTTGGCTGAAACAGTTAACGAGATCCAACGATCTTCTTCAGGAAAATAGAACTTCTTTTTGAACAGGTTAGGAAAAAATTTCCTTTTCGTTCTGCGCTTTGAGTGTGAAACATTGTTCCCCACCATCACTTTTGTACCAGTTACTTGACAAACTCTTGACATTGTCTTATTTTTTAAATCTGAAATCTCACATTTTTCAAACAGTGCGCAAAATAACTACATTTTCTTTAGATAATCAAATAGTTTTTGAAGTTTTTTCTATAATTATCAACACCTTATTGTTCAAAAATAGCAAAGCCCCTTCTATATGTTGCCAAAAATAGGTAATATTGGTCTTTCTAAATTCAAAATCAAGTGGATCAACAGCAAAATAAATTCTATCCAACAATTTTAGGCGCCATTCATCTGATCGTGCTTTATCTTTTTATTCAAACGCTTGTTGACTTTCCGCTTGCCCTGCTTGATTACTACAACGGAACCGATTATTTGTATCATCCTTTAAAGAAAATCATTCTTGGAGTCGGATCCACTCTTTTCATTTTTTACTTTGCTTATCGCAAGGCAGGCGTTCCGTTGAAAGAACTTTTTCCGTATAAATCATTCAATGTTCTTATCCTCATTCCCGTTCTGTTTTTTCTGTGGGCAGCTCACAATCTGATTGGTGAGGTAAATATTTGGGTTGACAAAGCCATACCTCCCCCACCTTGGTTCTGGGAAATGTTCAACAAAATATTTGAAAACGATTACGGAATTTATGGCGCGATATTAAAAGTGGTCATTATTGCACCGGTCATCGAGGAACTCATATTCAGAGGCGTGATTATGCACGGACTGATGCGAAACTATTCGAAATTCACCGCTGTTTTTGTTTCGGCACTGATGTTTGCACTGTTCCATCTCAATCCATGGCAGTTCCCTGCGACCTTTATTCTTGGCATTGTGCTCGGAATCCTGATGCTTCGAACCCGCAATATCTATTTGTGTATTCTTGGCCATGCGATCAATAATGGATTGGTTTTAATCAGCATCGAATATTGGGACGTCATTCAGAAAACTTCTTTTTTCCAAAGCAGCAAAACCAACCAACTTCTGATCAGCGCTTTGATTGCAACAGCAGCATTGGTTCTGATATTTCTGTTAAGCATTCAACGCAAACCAAAAAGCAATTAATCCTGAAGGTTTGCTTACTGCTTTTGAATAAACTCTATATTTACAACTCATTTTTTCTGAAAAAGACAAAATTATGGAGCGAATCGCCATTTTCCCGGGATCATTTGATCCGTTTACAGTTGGGCATGAAAGCATTGTAAAGCGGGCTATTCCGATGTTCGACAAGATTATTGTCATGATCGGATACAACTCCAATAAACGTTCATTTTTCCCGATCGAAAAAAGAGAAAAGTGGATCAATGAAGTTTTCAAAGATGAGCCCACTGTTTCAGTAGAATGCTACGAAGGTCTGACGGTTGATTTTTGCAAAAAAGTGAATGCCGGTTATATTCTCAGAGGATTGCGCACTTCGGCCGATTTTGAATTTGAACGGGCGATTGCCCAGGTGAATAAAATGATGCTGCCTAAAATCGAATCGGTTTTCCTTTTGACTACTCCGGAACATACACCTATAAATTCGACCATTGTTCGCGACATAATTTTACATGGAGGCGATGCCAGCAAGTTTCTTCCGGCTGCTTTAAACATGTCGGAATTTAAACAGGAAGAATAAAATAATACTAATCATTCCTCGTTTTAAAGGCTGAGAAAAACAACCAGAAAATTTTATGCACATCAGTCGATCCATCGTAAACTCCAAAATCCTGAAATTAGCTTTTACCATTTTTTGCTTTTTCACAGCAGGAAATGTCATTTCTGCGCCTGTAAAAATTACCGGAAAAGCTGCGGAATATGCCCGGAATACAATCGAACTGAATATATTTCACGATTACATTTCAGAAGAAACAATCAAATTGGGCGACATCATGTTTAATTCCGAAGGAGTTTTCGAACTGGAATTCGACCTCACTGAAACCAATCTGTGTTTTGCTGATTTTGATGGCTATCACGGAATGATCTATCTTGAACCCGGCAAGTCGTATCAATTGGTATTCCCGCCGAAGCGCAAATTAACCGACGTACAAAAGAGAAATCCATTTACAAAACCAGATCCTGTTTGGTTTGGAATCGCAAATCCGACCAGTAACGATCTGAATGTTTTGATCCAGCAATTTGAAACAGCCTTTTCAAAATATGAAAATCAATATTTCGACCAGATATTTATAAACAAATCCGGGGTATTGGTCGATTCGGTAAAGATGATGCTCGGCAAGGAATTTCCCAAAACCAGCAACCCGCTTTTCGAATCTCACAAATTATTCAGGAACGCCACCCTCGAATTTGCCCTCCATCAGGGAAAAGTTGACACTTTCAAGGAATCCTATTTCAGGAAAACCAAACCTGTTTACAATCTGGCAGCATATTCAAATTTGTTTAATCAGGTCTTTCCTGAATATTTCAGTTTTCTCGACAACTCGGCCCACAATCCTGAAATCAGCAACATGATCAACACCGCAAAATTGCAGCAACTGGATGATTATTTCCAAAAGGAATTGCAATTCAACCGGGAATTGGCTCATTGGGTGTTGTTGAAGTCGCTGAAAGATGCCTATTACAGCCGGAATTTCAATAAAGCAGCGATCCTGAAAATGCTTGATCAGGTGAAGGTTGCAGGATGGAGCAGCTACGAACAAAAAACGGCACAATTGATCCGAACGAAACTTACCCATCTGGCCAGCGGAACCACACCACCCAAAATCAATCTCAAAGATTTGACCGGACGTGCAATCCGTTTTTCGGACTATTCCGGCACCTATATTTACCTGCATTTTACTGATCCGAAAAATACAGCCTGCCGGCAGCATCTGGATGTGCTGAAGAAGGTTTCTGTTCAGTACAAAGAAAAACTTATCATCATCAATGTATTGCGTGAAAGTGCAAACTTTAAGAATGATTCAGGATGGACAGGCATTTTTACAACAACTGACAGCGATCCTGCCACCAGCTACAAGGTGAAAACGTACCCAAATTCATTCCTGATCGGTAAAGACGGAAAATTGCTGCTGTCGCCTGCCCCCAATCCGATTGATGGACTCGACAGGCAACTGGGACAGATTTTTAAAAGCGACCATTTCAAGGAGATGCAGAAAACAAGTGGCCAGAATGTCAGATAAGCGGAATTGTTTTTGACAGAAATTCCTTCAAACTCAAATAAGTATTTTCCAATACAGTGTCAAGTTCGTT
>CAMDGL010000174.1 GCA_945897845.1 Chitinophaga pinensis
TTCCTTCTTATTTTGAAGAAAATGACAATAAGGTGATACTTAAAATGGCGCTTCAAATTAATCGAAGGGCTTGGATTAGGAAACTTTGGGAGAAAGCTGATTCTTTCGAATTTGCATTGAGCCCATAATTTCAAATGGACAATTTGGGATAAAATCGATAATTCATTTACATGGTTGCAAATATTTATAACAGGTTAAGAGCAACGCTACCTATCCTTGTCTAATTGAAAAAGAGCCTTCGAAGGTTCAGAAATTTTCTAACGGATATCCAAATTTTAAAACATTCTTCCGGTAACGCTCAATCGAGTCTTTGTAAGTGAAATCATCATCCGTCAAATGTTGTATACCCATGATAATTTTGGGGATTTTTTTACCGAGTTGACATCGGCTATATAAACTTTTTCTATTCAGGGACAAAGTGCACCAATTTCATAAGGCATTTCCGAATTCAACAGGGCAGATATTTTTAAATCTCTGTCAGCTTCAAAATAATCCCTTGCAACTTTTAAACCCTCAAGGGCATGTCCGACAGGTCAGTAATATACCATTCACCACTGGTGATCATGTAATAAATCTGATTTATGAACCCGAAATTAAACAACCCGCGTGATCTATGTGCTCAAATTAATTTGTTTTCTATGAAAAAAGAACTTTTAATAAAAATTCAACTCTTTCCGGTAGCAAATGCTGTCTTCCATTCCCAAATACTGGCCATAATTTTCGGTACGCGAAAAACCTGCCAATGCATACAGCCGTTGTGCCTCTACCTGACGACGACCGGTTTCGAGTACCGCATTTGAAAAACCTTCTTCAACCGCCCATTTCTCCAATTCCTGAAGCATTTGCGCAGCAAGTTGTTTCCCGCGTAATTCAGGCAAAACAAACATCCGCTTCATTTCGACGGTATAATCATCGAATCGCTTGAAGCAGCCACAGCCGACAGGTTTGTCTTCCAGATAAATAACGATGGCGTGTTTGATTTGATCGATTTTATTGTACCGATCGTATTGTCGCTGGATGTCGCCATTTCGAAGATTCAGGTCTTCATCAAGTGCATTGACCATTGTCCTGAAATCAGGATTTTCACTGGTAGTCCGGATATATTTGGGTAATTGGATTGGGTACATGAGAATTATTTTTCGAACCAAAAATAGGTTAAAATCTCCAATTGAATTTAAATGCATCCTTAAAAATGAGAAATTTGAAAAACTGTTTCCGCCAAATAATTCTTTAACTTCGTGGTTCGTTAAAAGTATAAATTATGCGTGTATTGATTGTTTGTATTATTTTTCTTTTCGCTGGAAGTATTGTTGCACAAAACACAGTTAATCAATTGGATGCACAAGGAAGAAAACAAGGTTTCTGGACAAAAAAAGATACCGACGGAAAATTATTGTATCAGGGAACTTTTAAAAATGATCAACCGGTGGGCGAAATGAAACGTTTTCATCCAAACGGAAAATTAAAAGCAGTTCTGATTTTTGTTGAAGGAAGTGAGCTTTCGGATGCCCGTTTGTACGATGAAGGTGGCAATCTGATTGCTCAGGGGAAATACATCGGTCAAAAGAAAACCGGAGAATGGAGCTATTTCAAGGATGCCAAAATTGTATCGGCTGAAAACTATCTGAACGGGCAAAAAAACGGCGTTTCAAAACGATATTACCAAACAGGTGAATTGCTTGAAGAATCGAATTGGAAAGATGACAAGTTAAACGGAATTTACCGTTCATTTTTTCAGGATGGAAAGACTTTTCTGGAATGTGGTTACTCGGAAGCAATGCGAAACGGACCGTTTAAAACCTGGTTTGCTGACGGAACACTTGAACTGAATGCCAGTTATACAGGCGATGTTCGCGATAAAGACTGGCAATATTTCGACAAAAACGGTATTTTGTTGTACACCCTGAAATTTGAATTGGGAACTCTATTGAATCCTGAAGTTCAGGACAGCATTGATGCTGCTCAATCAGACTCATTCAAAACCAGGGAAAACAATATTCCTGATCCTGAAAAATTTATGCAAAATCCTGAAGAATATATGGAGTTGATGAAACGACCATGAGAAAATCCTTCTCACACAGGAAGATGATTATCTGGGAGTTCCATGTGGCAACTAAAAAACAAATTATAAACACATGAAAATCAAATAACTTCCTGTTATGAAAAAGAGATTGGTACTCATTCTATTTGCAATGTTGACAGGATTATTCCTTTCAGCCCAGAATCAGCCAAATACCTATTGGATAAAGCTGAAAGATAAAAAAGGAACATCCTTTCAGATTGACCGGCCTGAAAAATTTTTATCGCAGCGCGCTATCAACCGACGCATCAAACAACATATTGCCATCGACGAAACCGATCTGCCCGTATCGGCGGTTTATCTGGATACGCTTCGCAAACGTGGACTGGAAGTGGTACACACATCGAAATGGCTAAACGGCGCAACAGTCAGGACTGCAGATACTGTTCTGATCAAGACCATTGCAACACTTCCGTTTGTTCAAATGGTTCAGTTGACCAAACCTGCAAATATTTTAAAATCGGGCCGGAATAAATTTAACGAATCCGAACCCGAAGAAATTTCGGGTGTTTCACCTTTTAACTACGGAAATGCCTACAACCAATTAAGCCAGTTGAATGGTCAGTATTTGCACAACAAAGGCATCCGCGGGAAAGGAATTCAGATTGCGGTTTTAGATGCCGGCTTTTGGCATGTGAATCAAATCGCAGCTTTTGATAGTTTGCGTAACAGCAACAGAATACTTGGAATCCGGGATTTTGTTGATCCTAAATCCGTTTTCTACAATCAGAATACCCACGGAATGAGCGTACTTTCGTGCATTGGAGGCAATTTACCGGGTTCAATAATTGGAACGGCTCCGGATGCCTCTTTTTATTTGTTCCGCTCTGAAGATGCAGCCACTGAATACCTTGTTGAAGAAGACAATTGGGTTGCAGCCGCCGAACTGGCCGATAGTCTGGGTGCGGATGTTATTAATTCATCGCTTGGTTATTACGATTTTGACGATCCTAAAATGAACCATCCGTATTCTGATTTAAACGGCAAAAAGACGCGGGTGACACAAGGGGCAAACATGGCTTTTCAAAAGGGCATACTTGTTTTTAACAGCGCTGGAAACGAAGGCAACGATTCATGGGAACGAATCATCGCACCTTCTGACGGCGAAAATGTACTTGGCATAGCAGCCATCGATAAAAATGGCATACGTGCTTCATTCAGCTCTGTTGGACCGGCTTTTGGCGGAGCTGTAAAACCAAATGTCGCTGCAATGGGTTCGGCAACTTATCTGGTAACCAGTGGCGGTGTGCTGGGCACTTCGAGCGGAACCTCTTTTTCATCGCCGGTTATGGCCGGAATGGGTGCGTGTTTGCTGCAGGCCAATCCCTGGGCAAATGTCAAACAGGTAAAAATAGCAATCGAACAAAGCGCTCATCAATACAGCAATCCTGATTCGTTGCTGGGTTATGGAATTCCGGATTTTGAAAAAGCCGATAAATACCTGAAAGTAAACAGGACACAAAGCCTCGTTTCTGAAAATTCGTGGTTGGTTTTACCTAATCCGTTCAACGATTATCTCCAAATTCAAAATTTTAATCCGGCATCCGACGAAGGCTGCCTGATCAGCATTTATAATCTCCAGGGAATTTTACTTTGGCAGTCTGCCTTTAAAAATACCGAACAAATTTTATTGAATAAGCTTGATAAGCTACCTCATGGACTTTTGGTACTTTCCATAAGTTCAGGCGGAAAGGAAGATCGGTTTAAACTGATTAAATCAGCCAACTAATGAGCGATCAGCAACTTTCTCTATTCGAATTACAACGACAGGTAAAAGGCAGTCTGGATGACACCTTTTCGATGCCTGTTTGGGTGAAAGCCGAAATCAGTGAAATGACGGTCAACCGAAGCGGACATTGCTACCTCGACCTGGTAGAAACCGAACCCGGAACTGATAATGTAATTGCCCGATGTCGTGCCACCATTTGGTCATATACTTTCAGGATGCTAAAACCATATTTCGAAACTACTACCGGCCAGGTTTTTACTGAAGGTTTGAAAGTGCTCCTGCATGCCAAGGTTGAATATCACGAAGTGTATGGTTTTAGCCTGAATATCCGCGACATCGATCCGGTTTATACGTTGGGCGACATGGCCCGGCAACGCCGCGAAATTATTCGCAGGCTCGAAGAAGATGGTGTTTTCGAAATGAACAAGGAGCTCGAATTGCCTTTGGTTCCTCAACGGATTGCAATCATCTCCTCTCCCACTGCTGCCGGGTTGCAGGATTTTTTGGATCAATTGCACAACAACCCTCACAAATTTGTTTTTTACACCAAACTATTTCCGGCGGTAATGCAGGGCAATGAAGCTCCGGGAAGTATCACCAAAGCACTTGAGCAGATTTTTGAATACGAGGATTTGTTTGATTCGGTGGCAATTATTCGTGGAGGAGGCGCCCAAATCGATCTGGCTTGTTTCGATAATTACGAACTGGCTTTCAATGTGGCACAATTCCCGCTTCCGGTGATTACCGGCATCGGGCACGACAAAGACGACACCGTGATCGACATGGTGGCGCACACACGGATGAAAACACCAACTGCCGTTGCCGAGTTTCTGATTTCAGGAGCGCTGCGGTTTTCTGAAGAGTTGAAAGAACTCGAAAAACATTTTACTGAACTGGTCAATGATCAGCTCGAAGAAAATAAAAACCGGCTGAATGATGCGGCCGATCAACTAAATCATCTGGTAAATCAGATGATTGTTTCCCAGCAAAACCGATTGAATATTGCCCGGATTCAGCTGGCAAACAGGTCGGCAGCATTCCTGAAGAACCAGATTACTGAATTGAAACAACTTTCAACTGAGACGAGAAATAGGACAGTTCGCTATGTTACCATTCAGAACCATCAGCTTGAGCAATCGGGCAACAAGCTGAATTTCGCTTTTCGGAAACAGGTTTTTAAAAACAAAAGCCTTTTGCAACAATTTCAGAACCTGATAAAATTCAGAAGTATTGAAACCATCAAAACTGAAAAGAAAAACCTGAATTTAATTCAGGAAAAACTTCGTTTAATCGATCCGCAAAACATCCTGAAACGTGGTTATTCGCTGACAATGCTGAACGGAAAAATTCTGAAATCGGTACAATTGGTCAAAGAAGGCGACCTGATCGAAACGAGACTGAGCGATGGAACGGTGGAAAGTATGGTGGAGCATAAAAAACTTAGCGATCAGTAAACGTTTTAATTCAAAGGGAATAATATTACTTATTAATGTACTGACGCACGATCGTGCGTCTCTAACAAAAAAGATATGGCAACGAAAAAAGTTACTTACAAAGAAGCGATCACAGAGATTGAAGAAATTCTGGAAAAGATTGAAAACGAAGAGTTGGATGTGGATGAACTAGCCGAGCAGGTGAACCGCGTTTCGGCGCTGATTACCATCTGTAAGGATAAACTGCACAAAACTGAGGCAGAGGTGGAGAAAATTTTAAAGGATATGAATCAGTAATTCATGAATGACATTATCAGGACCGAAAATTTAACAAAACATTACGGTGACGTACATGCTGTTTCGGATTTGTCGATCAACGTCCGAAAAGGAGAGATCTATGGCTTTTTAGGACTAAACGGTGCCGGAAAGACAACGACTATCCGAATGCTGCTCGGCATGATTCGTCCTACTTCCGGCACTGCTTTTATCAAGGGTATAAAAGTCTATGCCGACAACACTGAATTGTGGAAAAGTATCGGTTCTCTTGTCGAAATACCATACTCATATCCCGAACTTACAGTCCGTGAGAATCTTGAAATTATTCGCCGGTTGCGTTTTTTACCTGATAAAAGTTCAATTGATCAGATCATTGATCAGCTTCAGTTAGGCCCTTATACCAATAGAAAAGCGAAAAATTTGTCACTTGGAAACGCTCAGCGTCTGGGACTTGCCAAAGCACTGATTCATCATCCTGAAATTCTGGTTCTTGACGAACCAACCAACGGCTTAGATCCTGCCGGAATTTTTGAAATCAGGGAAATGTTAAGCGATCTGGCCATCAATCATGGGGTCAGTATCTTTATCTCAAGTCACATTTTGGGCGAAATATCAAGGTTTGCAACGCGAATTGGAATTATACATCAAGGAAAATTAATACAGGAAGTGAATACCAATGATTTGGATAAATTGAGCAGGAAAAGGCTTTTAATTAATTCAAATAACATTAATGCAGCGAGTTTGATCCTTAGTCAAAAGGGTTTCACCGTTAACGAAACAAACGATGGTTTTCTGGAAATAAAAGATGAAGAGGCAATCACAAGACCTGACAGAATAGCGACATTGCTGGTAAATGCATCCTGTCCGCCAACTTTACTGCAGGTAGAAGAAGAGGATCTGGAAACTTATTTCTTAAGAACTATCGAAATGAGTGGAGGTGTAAAATGAGACGTTTACAGGCAACTATTTTAGCTGAATGCATGAAACTGCACCGATCGAAAATTCTGTGGATTACCATATTGTTTTTTGCTTTTATTCCCTTTATGATGAGCTTGATGTTTTTTATTCAAAAACACCCGGAATTAGCTGCTAAATTGGGAATGATAGGTACAAAGGCAACAATTATAAGACTTGGAAAGGCCGATTGGTCTAGCTATCTGGGATTTCTCACACAGGTAATGGCTGCAGTTGGTTTAATTGGGTTTGGATTTGTGACAAGCTGGGTTTTTGGACGTGAATTCGCAGACCACACGTTAAAAGACATTCTGGCTTTACCTGTAAAAAGATCGTTTATCGTTATTTCAAAATTTATTTTGGTGACATTTTGGTGTGTACTGCTGATCCTTGTCTTTTGGCTTTTTGGATTTATTTTCGGAAAAATAATTGATATTTCCGGATGGACAAATGATATTATTATTGAATATTCAATCACATACGCGCAAACGTCGTTATTAACCATACTACTTTGCACTCCGATCGCCTTTTTAGCAAGTTATGGGCGTGGATATTTACTTCCGATGGGCTTTGTAATTCTCACGCTGCTCATGGCAAATTTTACCGGTCTGGTTGGATTAGGTCCTTATTTTCCATGGGCAATTCCCGGTTTATTGAGTGTTCCTGATGGTACTGAAGGTCTGCAACTCGTATTTGTCAGTTATCTTATCCTTGCTTTCACAAGCATTTCAGGGTACGCCGCAACCGTTGTCTGGTGGCGGTTTGCTGACCAGAAATGAATCGTGTCCGTCACAAAAATTTGACGGCAAAGAATATCTGCCTGTAAGTTGATTGCCGCAATATTCTTTGCCGTCTGGCTTTAGCCGACGGATGGGAGAAGATTTTAGTTACAGATTTTCTCTTCAAGCAACAAAATTCAGAATACATTCTGAAAACTGAGACTGAACACTGAGCACTTTTGCCTTAGAACTTAATATCAATCCCAGCCAGAAAATGGATTCCGGCCTGTGGAAAATAACCGTCCATGGCAAAACGTTCGCCACCCAATACATAAGAATAAACCCACGCATTGTTTTCATATTCAGTATCGAACAGGTTATTCACCATCAGGTGCAGATTAAACTCTTTGGCGAATTTCTGCGGAACACGATAAGTGAATTTCAGGTTATTCAACAGGTAACCATCCAGTTTCCGGTCGTTGCTCGAAGTATTGTCAATGTATTGTTTGCTCACCGAATATGTCTGCAAACTCACATTCAATCCTTTGGCGGCCATCCAGCTAATTTGACTGTTGGCAATAACTTCGGGAGAAAAAGCCAGATCGGTTGTTCCCAGTTTGGTTTCAATTTGTCCGCCATTGTCCCAGTCATCCACATAATCGGTAAAATCCTTGATTCTATTTTTGCTCAAAGTCACATTTACATCCCATTTTAGCTTTTCAGTCAGCTTCATTCCGGCCATTATTTCCAGGCCGGAGCGGTAACTATTGTCAACATTGGTCATAACGGGTGCGCCCACATCATTAATCTCGCCAGTCAGAATTAACTGATTCTGATACAACATGTAATAGGCATTTAGTCCCAAAGCCAGGCGGGAAGTATTGAATTTGTAGCCAAGTTCAAAATCGTTCAGGGTTTCAAAAGTAGGCTGTTTCCCTTCCGGGTCGGCATCCACATAATTGTC
>CAMDGL010000175.1 GCA_945897845.1 Chitinophaga pinensis
ATTCTCCTTTTGATGTTTTTTAAAAGAGTTCTAAAACATAAACAAATTCAGGTATTGTATAACATTTGACTTTTTTGCTTGTGATTTGATTCGTAGTTTTAGCGAATAATATTAACCAACTTTAAATAATTATCCTGAATTAATATCTACCTCTTATGAAAGACTTTTTAAGCAATTATCTGAATAAGTCAGGACAGAAAGACAAAGGTAAACTTTATCGCCCGGGCCCGGTTGTTACCATTTCCAGGGAATGCGGATGTTCTGCCAATCGTATAGCTACCAAGTTGTCAAAGATTCTTACCGGTTACAACTACCTTTCGGAAACAAAAACCGATGTTGAATGGAAATGGGTAAGCAAAGAAGTGATTGAACTGGCTGCCGATGAATTGAAGATGCACCCAGAAAGTGTTAAAAATGTTTTTTTAGGTGAAGTAAAACAAAGTATCAACGACGTTTCTTTTGCATTTTCAACCTCAAAAGTATATGATTCGGATGACCAGCATGTGATTGACACAGTTAAAACTGTTATCCGAAGTATTGCTGAAGAAGGTCATTACATCATTGTCGGACGGGCTGCCAGTGTTATTGCCAATGATATCCCCAAACGATTGAGCATTAAATTGCAGGCTCCGCTTGAATGGCGGATCAACCGGATTATGCAGATCAGTAATTTATCGTGGGCCGATGCCCAGCAATATGTGCTCGAAGTTGATCGCCAACGCGACTTGTTTGTTGAACATGTTGCTGGTCGTAAATTGGATAACAACGACTTTGACCTGATTTTTAATTATTCAACCATGATCGATGACCACATTGTGGATGCTGTCGTGAATGTGTTGAAAAACAAGAAGATAATTGCTAATTCTGAAGAAGATTAAAAAGCATCGTGGCATATACACTTGAAATTGGCAGTCAGGCTCCGGATTTTAAACTGATGGCTACCGATGGGAACTTTTACAAACTCAGCGATTTTTCGGATTCCAAAATTTTGGTCCTGTTTTTCACTTGTAATCATTGTCCGTATGTTTTGGGCAGTGATGAGGTGACCAGAAAAACTGCCAACAGGTTTCTTCCTGAAGGTGTCAGGTTTGTGGCAATCAATTCCAATAGTCCAAATACCTATAAGGAAGACAGTTTTGAAAACATGGTCGCACGGATGAACGAAAACCGGTTCCCATGGATTTATCTTCACGATGAAACGCAGCAAGTCGCGCTGGTTTATGGAGCGCTGAAAACACCTCATTTTTTTATATTTAATGAAGACAGAAACTTGGTTTACACTGGTCGGGCCGTCGATCAGCCACGTGATGCCTCAAAAATAACCGTGAACGATTTGGACCGGACTCTTTCTGAGTTGATTGCAGGCCAACCGGTTTCAATTCCGTTAACCAACCCGATCGGCTGCAATATCAAATGGGAAGGAAAAGAAAGGCATTGGATGCCGGACGAAGCGTGTGATTTGGTTTGAATTCCAAATTTCATTGGCAGCATCATTTTGCCACAAAAGCTTGAAACTAATCATACCCAAAACAAAAAAATGAAAACCCGATTAACCATTCTTTTGATTATCATGTCACTGGCAACCTATGCCGCCAAACCAAAACCATCCGATCCCAAAGCGACTCCGGAAGCCGTAAAGCTGTATCAGAAAATGTTAAAACTTCAGGAAAAAGGGCTGATGTTTGGTCATCAGGATGCTTTTGCTTACGGAACAAGCTGGTACGCCACCGAAGGACGCTCTGATGTGAAAGACGTTTGTGGCGACCATCCGGCAATAATCGGTTGGGAACTAGGACATCTCGAACTTGGAGGCAAATACAGCCTTGATTCTGTCTTTTTCGACAACATCCGCAAAGGCATTCAAAATGCACATAAATTAGGTGGAATCAATACAATTAGCTGGCATTTCAGAAATGTTCTCACAGGAGGAACTGCATGGGATGTCACTTCAAAAAAGACGGTTGCTTCCATGCTTCCGGTCGGCGAAAAACACCAGTTGTATCTGCAATATCTCGACAAACTGGCCACATTTATGCTCAGCCTGAAAACCGAAAAAGGCACTCAAATTCCGATTCTTTTCCGGCCTTTTCATGAGCACACCGGAAGTTGGTTCTGGTGGGGCAAAAACATGAGTACGGTTGACGAATATAAAGCTTTATGGCGCTTTACCGTAAACTACCTCCGGAATGAAAAGAACATTCATCATCTACTTTATGGATATTCAACCGACCGTTTTAGTTCCGAAGAAGAATACCTGGAACGCTATCCGGGCGACGACCTGATTGACATGGTTGCTTTTGATTTGTACGATCGCGGACCTGAATATTCGGCAACCTTGAGCAATTGCGCCAAACTGGTCTCCAAAATTGGCGCTGAAAAAGGTAAAATTGCTGCAGTGAGCGAAGCTGGTGGACCAATCTCAAAAAATGCAGAATGGTGGACTAAAACACTGTTGGAAACACTTCGGCCATACAAATTGTCGTATGTTTTGGTTTGGAGGAATGCATTCAATCAGCCTCCCCACGCAGCATTCGGACCTTACAAAGGTTGCCCAAGTGAACAGGATTTTGTTAAGTTTTACAACGATCCTAAAACATTATTTTTGAAGGATATTCGATAGTTTGAAAGTGAGCGGGTGACTCCAAATCACCCGCTCACTAACCCAAAAAATCGCTCTTCCTATTAAAATGGTTCCAATTCATCGGATTAGTTGCCGTTCAAACAACGGTTTGTAAACCGGTCCCAGAGAAGTCAAAACGCTTTCGTAAAGAACAATCCGATCGATTTCAACAGTTCCAAAAGTCTTTTGCCTGAATTCAGTCAGCAATGAATCAAAAACCTGACGGTCATTCAGGTGTTTGATTCGGGCCAATGTCAGGTGAGGTTTCAGTGGTTTGCTGTCAAAGGAGAAGCCGTTTTGCAGAAGCAAATCGCCCAAATGGTCGCGGCCAGGAATCAGCGGTTGTATATCTTTCAGCCCAAGCCACAATACTTTTGGATTGAGTGTATTTGGAAATACTCCAAGCCCAATAAGTTCAGTGTTGAAAGCTTCGATATTTTTGAACGACTCCCCGATTAAATTTTGCAGTAAAGCGATTTTTGGAATGGACGTATCGCCCAGAAATAACAAGGTGATGTGCCAGTTTTCAGGTTTGGTCCAGTTTAACTGATTGCTGTTCAGTTGCCGGTCATTTTTCCAGATTATGGCTTGTTTTGTTGCTTTGTCCGATTGAATCGGTACACCGATGAAAAGTCGTTTCAACATGATTAATTGAATTTTACCAATTTTCCTGAATAAACCGCAGTTGCTTTTCCAGCATCGAAACCTTGCTCATTTCAAAGCCTGCTTTGCGGGCAGTTTCAATCGGTTTCGAGTAAATATACTCAATTTCCATGGGTCGGCGGAAATCGAAATCCAGTTTCATGCTGGGCGCATACGGTTTCATCTTGATGGTCATGTCGATCATTTGCTGAGCCAGCGATTCTTTCAGCGGAACTCCACAATGATTTGCTCCATGGATTACTTCCAGCATCAGTTCGCGCGACAATTCCCGGGTATTTTCATCAGCCATCAAACGGTCGGTAGTGGTATTCAATACAACTGTCATCCCGTTGAAAGGAATGTTCCAGACCAGTTTTTGCCAGCGGGCAAAGCGAAGGTCGGGCGAAAGGTCAGCATGTATTCCCGATGATTGAAAATCGTTGACGACCTTTTTTAGTATTTCAGGATCGGAAACATTGTGCGAACCAAGAATAAGTTTTCCGTAATCGAGGTGGTGAATATGCCCCGGGCCAATTTTGTTGGAGCAGATAAATGCGAGTCCTCCGGCAATCTGAACTCCGGGTAATTGAGCAGAAAGTTCTTCCTCCAAACCCAGTCCATTTTGCAACAGGACAACCAGACTTTCAGAATGAAGAAGCGGTCTGATCATTTCCGGTAACAAATGATTTCCGGTAGTTTTCAGGCAAACCAAAACTACATCGCAAACTGGCATTTGCTGGCTTGTGTGGTGGGCATTTACTTCAGGCAAATGAAAATTGCCACTAACCGAATCAACACGAAGTCCATGTTTGCGAACATGCTCAAAATCGCTCCTAAACAAAAAATGTACCTGCTGTCCGGCCTTAGCCAGCATCCCGCCGTAAAATCCACCCAAAGCGCCTGTTCCGATTACTCCGTATCTGATTGCCATAATCCCGAATTTGAATTCTGTTTCAGGCAAAAATAACAACAAACATGCTGATGCAGTTGAAACATTTTAAGCGGAAGCCTAATTCGTAACAAAAAGGTTACGCCAACGATCGTCCGACCAAATATTTCAGAGGATTTCAGTAGTTTCGTATCGTTTTAAAAATTGAATGCATAAAACCTAAACTACAGAAATGAAAACAACACTTTTTTACCTTTTATTTATAGTTGTCGGGCTTTCAAACCGGAATTTGTCGGCTCAGGAAACCAAATCACTCCAATCTCCGGATGGAAAGCTTTCCATCACGTTTCAATTGACCAAAGACGGTTCGTTGAGTTATTCATTTGATGCGTTTAAACAGACTGTTATAGCAGAATCGCCGTTGGGTTTTGCATCCGGAAATTCGGTTTCTGTGCCATCGGCAGGTTGGTATCTCGAAAATTCAGATCAACATTCTGTTATTTCCGTTTGGAAACCTGTCTGGGGAAAACGTTCGGTTGTTCCTGACGAATACAGCGAATTAATCCTGAATCTGAAAGGCCCGAATACTTCTGAATTGCAGCATTTACGGATCGAAGCCAGGGTTTACGATGACGGCGTGGCATTCCGTTACAGCATTCCGGCAGAAGAAAAAAACAGTTTGATGCCAACCACCGAATTAACCCGATACAATTTTGCGGGCGACTACACTGCTTGGTTTTACAATGGCGAAAATCACAACATTGGTCCCGAAAAACTTTCGGAAAGTGATGGGAAACGCCTGCCGGTTATGACCATCAAGGCCAGCGATGATTTGTATCTCGCTCTCCATGAAGCTGATCTGGCAACCGGCGATCCGTTGGTGCTTCAATCAAAAAAAGGCAGCACCGGCTTTTCGGTAGGTTCGGCTCCTGAAAAACTGGAAGCAGGCTACCAGTCGGCATGGCGGGTTATTCTCTGCGGAAAAACTCCCGGAACAATGGTAGATTCGCATCTGATCGAACTTTTAAACCCAGCGGCTGAAGGTGACTTCTCCTGGGTAAAGCCCGGTGTGGCAGTTTGGGATTGGCGCATTGACGGCGCTCAAATTGATGGATTCACCTACACAATGAGTTATCCTTCGTGGATTCGGATGGTCGATTTTGCTGCCGAAAACAATATTCGTTACCTCGTTTTGGATGCCAACTGGTATGGACCGGAACACGAAGCAAATTCCGATCCGGTGAAAGGTGATAAAGCCAATGATGTACGAAAATTACTTCAGTACGGAAAAGAAAAAGGCGTTGGTATCTGGCTTTACCTGAACGATGTGGGTGGCCGTAAATTTCCGATTGAACAGACCTTGAAACAATACGGAGACTGGGGTGCTGCCGGTATTAAATACGGATTTATGAGAGGTAATCCGGCTGAAAAAAATACATGGACCCGCAAAATTACAAAACTGTGTGCCGAAAATCACCTGCTTTGCGATTTCCACGACGGGCCTGTTCATCCTTACGGGCAGATGCGAACTTTTCCGAATGCTGTCACCCGTGAATTTTGTCATGCACAACTCGATGGTCATCATGTTTTTGTGCCAGAGACTTTTGTAACCTCTGTTTTTGTAAATATGCTTGCCGGACCTATTGACATGAACAACGGAATGTTTGATCTTCGTCAGGGAAAAACTACCAGAGTAGATGAAAATCAGCCTGTTCCTTCCACCTTGGTTTCGGAAGCTGCACGCACCTTGATTGTTTTTTCAGGAGCAACCATTATTCCTGACATTCCGGAGTATTACCGCAAATATCCTGATTTGCTGAAGTTTATCGCGGCCCAGAAAATGCCGTGGCAGGAAAGCAAAACACTTTCAGGAGAAATTGGCGAATACATCGTAATGGCACGTCAGGCTGCTGATGGAGTTTGGCTGGTTGGCGCGGCAACCAACGAATCGCCCCGTGAACTGGATATTCCGCTGAGTTTTCTGAAGCACGGCAAATACGAGGTAACCATTATTCAGGATGGCGAAAATGCACATTACCTTACCAATCGGGAAAAGCTTCAAACAGAAGGGAAAATCATCAAATCCGAAAATAAAGTACGCGTAAAACTTGCTGCCGGCGGTGGTGCCTGCCTGATTATTAAATCTCTGACTAAAAAATAATTTTCTAACTCAAAAATTAAAAACCGTCAAAACAATTGCGTTTTAAAATGGTTTTATCATTCAGTTCTAAACTGATTACTGATAAAATCATGGAAAACGACACATTTGTTATTGAACAGATCTACCAGGCTGCTTCGGAGATCGTTTGGAAAGCCATTACCAGTAAGGAAGAAATGAAAAAATGGTATTTCAACTTTAAGGAGTTTATTCCTGAAGTAGGTTTCGCATTTCAGTTTTGGGGTGGCCCTGATGAAAAAAGGCAATACCTTCATTTGTGCGAAATAACGGAAGTTATTCCGGAGAAAAAACTTGCCTATAGTTGGCGTTACGATGGTTATGAAGGAAACACGCTGGTAACTTTTGAACTGTTTGCCATAGGAAATCTTACCAGACTGAAACTTACTCACGAAGGATTGGGAACCTTTCCGGACAGCAATCCTGATTTTGCAAAAGACAGCTTTGTCGAAGGATGGAACTGGATTATAGGCACTTCGCTTAAAGAGTTTCTGGATAATAAATCAAAACTTAAATAATTTAAAATTTCAACAAATGAAAATCGCAGTTCTAATTGTTCGTATCCTTATGGGACTTATGTTTGCATTTGCTTCCATCGCATTTTTCTTCAAATTGATGCCGCAGCCTGAACTATCAGGTAACGTTAAAATCTTTATGGAAGGAATTACGGCCTCTGTTTACCTGATGACAACGGTAAAGATTATCGAGCTTCTATGCGCGGCAGCATTTCTATCCGGAAGGTTTGTTCCTCTTGCTGCAGTGGTGATCTTCCCGATCAACATCAATATTTTGCTGTTTCATGTATTTCTTGATCCTTCATCATTATTGATTGCAGTTTTGCTGGTAATTGGAAACCTGTTTCTGGCCTATTATCACCGCGATAAATACAAAGCGATATTGGCCGCAAAATGATTTTTCCAACTTCTGAAAGCCTAAATATTAAATTAGAATTACCTTAAAAACTCGAACCTTTTTTTCTAAATTGGTTCCTTTTTTTGCGCTTTTACTGAAATATTAAAACGAGAATTCTATATGGTTCTTTTGTTTTGGTACTGATTTTAACTTACCTTGCGTCATCTAATTTAGTTTAATCCAATAAACCAATCAATTCTATTCCAAAATGAAACGTATTTTAATTTCAGTTCTGGCCGTCCTTTTGGTCCTGGCTTTTTCAGTAAGTTCTGTATTTGCTGAAATAAAATTACCGGCAATCTTTTGCGATAATATGGTGATGCAACAACAAACCGATGCAGCCATCTGGGGGAAAGCCAACAAAAATTCAAATGTAAAAGTTACCACCTCGTGGAACAACAAAACCTACAACACGCAGGCTTCGGCTGATGGAAACTGGAAATTGAAAGTGACTACCCCAAAAGCCGGTGGCCCTTTTGAAATTACCATGAGTGACGGAAAAGCCCTGAAACTTAAAAATGTTTTAATCGGCGAGGTGTGGGTTTGTTCCGGGCAATCGAACATGGAAATGCCCATGAAAGGTTTTAAAAATCAGCCAGTAGTAGGTTCTTCTGAAGCCATTGCTTTGTCAACGAATTCAAACATACGGCTTTTCACTGTAAAAAGAGCTACCAGTTCTGAACCGCTTGATGACATCAGTGGAGACTGGAAACTGAGTGAACCCGGAAATGTTGCTGATTTCAGTGCAACTGCCTATTATTTTGGACTGATGCTGAACAAGGCGCTCAATGTTCCGGTTGGCCTGATCAATACCAGTTGGGGCGGTACACGCATCGAACCATGGATCAGCGAAATGGGATGCAAAAACTTTGATTGGGTGAAACTTCCGGAGAAAAAACCGGTTGAAAATTT
>CAMDGL010000176.1 GCA_945897845.1 Chitinophaga pinensis
AACATACAAGAAAAAATAAAAGATCTGATTAAAGATCGCATCAATCAGGAGCCTGAGGAGCAGATTATAGAAGCTGGCCGGATCATTTCCGAAATTGAAAATATTGACAGCAAAATTCCATTTGCCCGGGTACAACGCCAAATACAAAAGAGCAAACAACCAATCACTATACTGAACATGCTCAGCAGGATTGCTGCCCTGCTTTTCATCCCCCTACTGATTGCCTCAGCCTGGCTCTTTTTCAATCCACAAAAAACATCGCCTTCACAGTTTGCCATTCAGGAAATAACCAGTCCTCCCGGAACCCGTTCTCAGGTGGTTTTGCCCGACGGATCAAAAGTTTGGCTGAATGCCGAAAGCACCATTAAGTTTCAGGTGCCATTTCATGAAGAAAGCAGGGAGGTTGATTTGCTGGGCGAAGCTTTTTTTGAGGTCGCAAAAAATCCCGAACAACCATTTATCGTTCAATCCGGAAACGTAAAAGTAAAAGTTTTGGGAACACGTTTCAATTACAAGGCTTTTACTGATGATAAAAATATTGAAGTTGTACTTGAAGAAGGAAAAATCGCGCTGAACCTACAGGGAAAAACAGGAATTCAGGAAGCGACAATGGAACCGGGCGACCGGGCCGTAATTGAAAAGGAAAGCGGAAAAGCGACCATCGGAAACGAAAACATCAACAAATACATTGCCTGGCATTCAGGAAAACTGGTTTTTGACAACACGCCGATGAGCGAAGTTGCCCGGTTACTTGAAAGATGGTATGGAATTGAAGTGACGGTTCAGGATCCGGAAATCATGAATTACCGGTTTACCACCACTTTCGACAATGAATCTCTTTTCCAGGTCATCGAATTGCTTGGATTATCATCACCAATCAGGATCGAATACATTCCGGCATCAATTGGAAAAAATAATCAGACGCAAACAAAATCAAAAGTTCAAATCAGCAAAAAGATATAATTCAAATGGCAATGAAAAAGTAATTCTCTATAACGAAGAAAGGAAGTGCGACAACACTTCCTCTCGGGTTACCCTTGCGGGCAGATAAATAAATGTTACTAAATTTAATCATTCAAATCTATGAAAAAAAAGATGAAAATCTGTTGTTCGGTTTTTTCCGGACATCGAAAAACCTTTAAAATTATGCGGGTTTCACTATTTCTTATCCTGATAAGCGCTTTTCAGGTTCTTGCAGGAGCCAGTTATTCACAAACGACACGCTTGTCGTTGAGCATGAAAAACTCGACGGTCAGGGAAGTGCTGGGACAGATTGAAGATCAGAGTAATTTCTATTTTCTCTACAACAATCAGTTAATCGACGTTGAACGAAAAGTAAATGTTGAAGTAAAGAATGAAAAGATAGAAGTTATCCTGTCGAAAATCTTCGAAACCGGAACTGTAAACACTTTAATCCGCGATCGTCACATCATTATTACACCTGCTGACGGCGTTTCTTCTATGCAGCAGCAAAAAACCGTTAACGGCAAGGTCACCGAAATTTCAGGATTAGGATTGCCGGGGGTTACAGTGGTTGTGAAAGGAACCCAAACCGGAACTGTTACCGATGGCGATGGCAACTTTTCACTTTCCGGTATTCCTGAAAATGCTATCCTTCAATTTTCCTTTATAGGAATGAAAATGCAGGAAGTGGCAGTTGGAGGGAAAAACTCAATCAACATTGCCTTGGAAGTTGAAACCTTCGGTGTTGACGAAGTGGTTGTTACTGCATTGGGTATCAGACGCTCTGAAAAAGCTCTTGGTTATTCGATTCAAAAAGTTTCCGGAGAGAGTTTGCAAAAAGTTTCAGGTGTTGATCTGGCTACATCATTAACGGGTAAAGTAGCCGGTCTTTTGGTTAGAAACTCTCCTGATTTTGGAGCTGTTCCTGTGCTTACCATTCGTGGTGAAAATCCTTTATTGGTAATTGACGGAGTTGCATATGCCAATAAGACATTGAGCGATATATCCTCAGAAGATATTGAATCAATGAGTGTACTGAAGGGAGCAACTGCTTCGGCTCTTTATGGTTTCCGGGGAGCAAGCGGCGCCATTTTGGTTACAACTAAAAATGGCAGTAACAACAAAGCGGGAATTAATGTTGATGTTGCATCGAATACCATGTTTACCTCAGGATTTTTAGCCATCCCTGAGAAACAAAGTGTATATGGCCGTGGTACTACTGGCGTCTATAACATCAATTCTGATAATTCATGGGGAGCTAAGATTGATGGATCGATGCAAAATCAATGGGATCCATTTTCGAAGACTTTTCAAGTTATGCCATACCTGCCAGTTGGTAAAGACAATTTCGACAATTTTCTGGAACAGGGATATGTAACCAATAACAACGTTAATGTTGCATATAAAGGAGATGTAGTCTCTCTGCGGAGTTCGGTTAACTGGACACAAAACAAAGGACAATATCCTAATTCCACTTTAAATAAATATACGTACACTTTTGGAGGAGATTTGAATTTAGATAAATTTAAATTGAGTTCAAATGTTTCCTATGCTAAAAAAGCATCCCCCAATTTGGGCTCAAACGGATATACCTCCTACGATCCGATGTATGTTTTATTGATTTGGTCAAGCGCTGATTTTAATGTTCTCGACTATAAAAATAATTATTGGCATGTGCCCGGCGAACTTCAAAGTAACCAGTTCGGTGTACAACCTGACGGAACTTATAAAGGCGCAAATCAAAACTCTCCTTACTTTGACAGATACGAAAAAACGAATGAGATTTCACGTGATATCATGAATGTCGATTTGTCGATGAGCTACGACTTTTCAACCTGGCTGAAAGCTACGGTTCGTTCAGGTGTCGATTTTTATAAGGAAGTTGGCCAGCTCAGGTCTTCAAGGGGTTCATATTTATCAACCGGAAACACAGGTGTACCTGGTAATCCGTACACCTGGAACAGTGGAAAAACCGGTGGATATAATATTGGACAATCGACAGGATTTAGTATGAACAATGATTTCCTTTTAACAGGTGATAAGTCATTTGATAAAATCAGCCTGGAATATGTTGCCGGTGGAACTATTTTCTACAAAAAAGATGATAATATAAATGCTGGTACTGTTGGTGGCATTTCTGTTCCTGGTTTCTTCTCTATAAAAGCCTCGATAAATCCTCCGGCTGTTAATCAGAGTACTTATGCACAACAGGTAAATTCTCTGTTTGGCCGTTTAGGTGTCTCCTGGAATAAACTGGTTTATCTGGAAGCAACTGGCCGTAACGACTGGAGTTCAACATTACCAAAAGAAACTCAATCCTACTTTTATCCATCCATAGCAGGGAGTTTTGTGGTTTCAGAACTATTACCATCGACAGAACATTGGCTTGATATGTTGAAAATCAGAAGTTCCTGGACAATGGCAAAAACACCTGCCGGAATTTATGCGATTAACAGTAGTTATACTCTTAATTCAGGTACCTGGAATGATCTGAATGGAGCAAGTGTTCCTTCCAGTTTATACACACCGGGCATTCTTCCTGAAAGCGCAAATACATTTGAGGCAGGAGTTCAGGGAATGGCGTTTAAAAACCGGTTGATGGTGGATGTATCCTACTACAGTAAACGAATGTACGATTTTTTGAAATATGCACCAGTAACAGCAGCAAGCGGATATACAAGTACTTACATTAATATTGATGAGGAAATTACCCGTAAAGGTTTGGAGGTAACAGTTAATGGTTCACCTATCAAAACCAAAGATTGGCAATTGGATTTAGGCCTTAACTGGTCCACTTTCGAACGCCGCTATAACAAAATAGACCCGATTTATTCAAATGTTGCCAGACCATGGGTCGCTGAAGGTGAACGAGTTGATGTCTTTTTTAGTAGAGATTTTGTTCGCGTTCCGGAAACAGGAGAACTTATATTAAGCAGTAGTGGAAGACTACAATACAGTCAGTATGATTCAAAATTTGGCTATTCCGACCCTGATTGGCTCTGGGGTGCAAATCTTAATTTGAGATACAAAGCTTTTAGTTTATTCGCATCTCTTGATGGTGTAGTTGGCGGTTTGATGAACACAAGAACCGAAAGTTATATGTGGCAATCAGGAGTACATCCGAATTCGGTTACACCTGAAAGAGAAAAGGACGTTGTCGCGGCTGGTGTTTCAGCTGCAGCAGGCGGTGGAACAGCAGGAGCTGCAGCAGTAACAGCTGCAGGCTTGGTTTCCAATAACTATCTTGTTCAAGGTGTAAAGGTTGTATCGGGGACGGCTACCTATGATAAATTTGGTAATATCACCAGTGATACACGTGTATATACACCCAATGATATTTATACAACCTATAAACAATATGCAATTGACTTACACAACAGCAGTGCATGGGGTGGCAACGGTAGTCCTGCCGATACCTATGCCAAGACCTTCCTGAAATTACGTGAAATTTCTCTAACGTACACTGTTCCAAACAACTATTTGCATGGCTGGGCTAAGGGCGCATCAGTAAGTTTGGTTGGACAAAATGTACTGTTATGGGCAAAAGATTTCAAATATTCGGATCCTGACGGAGGTGTTGAAGATTTTGCCGACCCGGCAGTAAGATACCTTGGAGCCAATATTAAGTTCACATTTTAATCAAACTTAACCATGAAAAATTTATATTACATATTTATAGCGATAATTTCTCTATCAGTTGCAAGTTCTTGCAGCAAGTTTGAGGAATTAAATACAAACCCGGATGTACCAACATCCGTTACACCTGAATTGCTCCTGACTCAGCTTCAAAAAGATACATACCGATTCTGGAATCCTAATCCAACAGATTGGGGAACAGCACAGTTATGGAGTAAGCATTGTGCTTTACTTGAAACGAATCCAAATCCATACCAGTATTATTATTCTTTTTCTCCATTTGGTAGTGTTGGATCATTTCAGAAGTTAACCAATATGAAACGAATGGTTGAATTTGCTAAAGGATCCCCGGCTGAATCATCGTTTAAAGGCATGGAACTTTTCATGAAGGCTTCATATGGCTTTGGAATGACAATGGATATGGGTGACATTCCGTATTCGGAGGCAGGCAAAGCAGAGGAAGGAATAATGAAGCCCAAATACGATAAGCAGGCAGATGTTTTTGTCAGTATTCTAAAAGATCTTCAGGCTGCAGAAGCATTTTTTGCAGAAGGGAAAAATTTTGGAGGTGATTTCATGTACGGTGGAAATGCTGCAAAGTGGCGCAAACTTTCCAATGCTATGCAGTTAAAGATTTTGCAGACGATTAGTAAAAAAGCCACTGCCGAGCAAAAAGCACGCTTTGCGGCTATCGTAGCTGCAGGTAATTTGATGACCGATAACGCGGATATTTTTCAATTGGTATATTCTGAAAATCCAAACGCAACCCACCCTTTTTACAATGGCGAAAACAGGAGGATTATTCTTGGTGTTTCAAACATTGTAGTTGATGCGTTAAAAAAATTCAATGACCGTAGATTGTTTTATTTCGCAGAACCTGCAAAATACCTGATTACCGCAGGAAAACTGGAAGGTGATTTTGCTGCATATGAAGGTGCCCCTACCGAATTATCAGCAGATAAGTTGGCAGGCAATAATGCCGGGGGCAAATATTCCTTAATAAACAAACGCTATGTGACACCAAGGTCGGGCGACCCAATGCTTAAATTTACCTATTCTGAACAATGTTTCATTATAGCCGAAGCGATTGAGGAGGGCTGGGTTACCGGAAATGCCAAGAATTACTACGAAAACGGGGTAAAAGCAATCCTAAAATATTATAAGGATCTGCCTGCAGTAACAGCAATTCCGGCAAATCTTCATGGAATGCCTATTACACAAGCTTATATTGATGGCTATTTTACTGGTGAAGCAGCCTATAAAACTGGCGGAACAAAAACCGAACGTTTGCAGCAAATATGGATGCAAAGGTATCTTCTGGATTTCTTTCAGGGAAGTGGAGATGCTTACCGGAATTTCCTCCGGACAGGTTATCCTGTTTTCCCTCTTGATCCTGCAACCAGTATGAATCCTGATGATAAAAACGTATATCCCAAACGCTGGAAGTACCCTACCAGTGAATTGACAACAAATCCCGAAAATTATCAAAAGGCGGTTGATGAGCAATATAACGGATATGATGGGATCAATGAAGTTCCATGGTGGTTAAAGTAAATTTAGTTTAGTTTTTATATATTCCTTTTATTAGTGGGCTATTATGGAAAATTTAAACCCATAATAGCCCACTTTTTTTACCGGATTAATAATGAGAGATAGATGAAAAAAATAGAATTTCAAATCTTAGCGATCATTTTTTTACTGAATTTCACAATTCCAGTAATTGCACAACAAGACAGGTCGTACACTCCCGATAATTTCCTGAAAAATGGCATTGTTGCCCACCGCGGAGCATGGAAAAAAGACGGATTACCCCAGAACTCGATCGCCTCGCTAAAAAAGGCAATTAGTCTGGAGGTTGCCGGATCGGAGTTCGACGTACAACTAACTGCCGATGGAGTTTTGGTGCTTAACCACGATCCGGTTTATAAAGATATGCACATCGAAAAAACAGATTATTCCACGCTGAAAAAATATCGGTTAAAAAACGGAGAAGTTCTTCCAACCCTGGATAAGTATCTGAAAATTGGAAAGAGACAGCAAAAGACCCGGTTAATTCTTGAATTAAAACCATCGCAAATCAGCAAGGAACGATCGCTGCTTCTGGCTCAAAAAGCTGTTGCGAAAGTAAATAAAATGCGCGCGCAACCCTGGATCACCTACATCAGTTTCGATTATGATATTTTGAAAGAAATAGTTCGTTTAGACCCGTCTGCAAAAGCAATGTTTCTCGGCGGAAATGTGTCACCAAGCCAGCTAAAAACTGATGGAATTTCCGGAGCAGATTATCAATTCAACGTTTTCAAAAAAGACGACAATTGGATCAGCAATGCCCGAAAATACGGAATTGAAACAAATGTTTGGACTGTAAATGATCCTTTACTGATGGACTATTTTCTTGCCCGCGACATTGATTATATCACTACCGACGAACCCGAACTTCTGCTGGAAAAAGTAGCTGAAAAGGAACAAAATCCAAATTGGAAACTGGTTTGGGTGGATGAATTTAACACTACCGGCCTGCCAGATACGACCTTATGGAATTACGACACGCGCGGAAATACTTACGGTTGGGGAAACAACGAAGCGCAATGGTACAATGTAGCCAATCTGCAAAATACCCAACTTAGCGATGGTACTCTAAAAATCGTTGCCCGTCAGGAACCAACTTCTGGCAAAAAATATTCCTCCGGAAGGTTAACCACTAAAAACAAAGGTGACTGGAAATACGGCAAGATTGAAGTCAGGGCAAAACTGCCTTCAGGAAATGGCACCTGGCCTGCCATCTGGATGCTGTCGTCGGACAATACCTACGGCGGATGGCCCAAAAGCGGAGAAGTTGACATAATGGAAAATGTTGGATATGATCCCGACTCTGTGCATTCAACGGTTCACACCCAAAAATACAATCACACAAAGGGTACTCAGGTGGGAAAGGCAATTACGGTAAAAACTGCCACCTCCCAATTTCATATATATACCACTGAATGGGACGAAAATGAAATCAGGAGTTATGTGGATGGAAGCCTCTATTTTTCCTTTCAGAAAGAAAACAGCGGATTCGACGCATGGCCTTTCGACCAACCGTTTCATTTAATCCTGAACCTTGCCATTGGCGGCGGTTGGGGCGGAAAACATGGAATTGATGACAGTAAATTTCCACACACACTTGAAGTTGATTACGTGCGGGTGTTTAAACGTTGACCCTTGATCACTTGAAATTTATTTTCGGCATGTTGTCAACATGGGTTTTCTTTCTAAATTTAGCAGACTAAACCGAACCACATCATGATGAAGAAATTAATTCTGTTCGTTGTAATTTCTTTCCTGACGATTCAAGCCTTTCCGCAGAAATATGTAAAAGTGTGGGGCGATGAATTCAACACTCCGGGTTTGCCCGACAGCACAAAATGGGATTACGAAGTTGGCAAAATACGCAATTCCGAATTGCAGTATTACACCTATAAACGCAGCGAGAATGCCCGTATTCAGGATACCGTTCTGATACTTGA
>CAMDGL010000177.1 GCA_945897845.1 Chitinophaga pinensis
TCGTCAAAATTGAGCGTGACGGCCTCCTCGCTCTGATTGTCAACTGCCGGTTGCAACTGATATTTTTCGATCATTTTTTGCCGGTTGGCCAACAGGGTGCGGACTTTCGCCAACAAAATCTGTTCATTAAAAGGTTTGGGGATGTAATCATCGGCGCCGGTTTCCAAACCTTCCAGCGTATCTTCGATGGTGCTTTTGGCGCTTAAAATGATGATAGGAATATGTTGGGTGAGCATTTCATTTTTCAGCATCCGGCAAAGTTCAATTCCGTCGCGTTCTGGCATCATCACGTCAGTAATAATCAGGTCGGGAATGTGTTGGACAGCCAGCTCATAACCGATTTTCCCATCGGCAGCATCCATTGTTGCATAATTTTCCTGAAGCGATTGTTTCAGATAATACCTGATTTCCGGGTTGTCTTCAACAATCAGGATTTTGATGTCTTTTTTCTTTTTCTGGTTTGTTTCTGACTCCAAAAAATCTGAAGTTTCACCTTCCTCTAAAATCGGCGCGATGGATCTGAAATTTAGTGAATACGGCACAGGTTCATCGGAAATGGTGATGTAATCCATGTTTTTCAAATGATCCTTGCCGGTTCTGAAAACCATCCTGAACTCCGTGAATTCGCCTTCCGTACTTTCAACATTAATTTCGCCCTTGTGCAATTCAACCAGGTTTTTCACAATTGAAAGTCCAATGCCCGAACCCATTGAATCCTGTTTCAGAAAACTTTTGGAATCGACCTGATAAAAGCGGTCGAACAGTTTCTCCAGCTTGTCGGCAGGAACACCGATTCCACTGTCGCGCACCAAAATTTCGCATTGCATTTTCTCCGGAAGATGATTGACAACCAATTGAATACTTCCGCCTTGCAAGGTAAATTTGATGGCATTGCTCAACAGGTTGAACATGATTTTTTCCATGCTGTCGGGATCGAACAAGAGGAGAAGCGCTTTTGTATTGGATTTATGTGTCAGCGTAATATCTTTCCGGGCTGCGCTTTCTGCAAAAGCGTTTTTTATTTCAGAAACAAACTCAACTATATCGTATGGAGCCGCATTTAGGTGAACGTTTCCGGTTTCAATTTTACGAAAGTCGAGCAACTGGTTGATGAGCATAAGCAGTCGCTGCGTGTTGCCGTACATAATTTCAAGATGATTTTTAAAGTCGCGGCTGATATTTTCGGTATGAAGCAGTTTTTCGAGTGGCGCGACTATCAGCGAAAGCGGTGTACGGATTTCGTGCGAAATATTGATGAAAAATTTGATTTTCAGGTTATTGATTTCAGCATCCTTTTCGCGGTGGACACGCTCAAGCAATGCCTTATTTTCAAGCCGCGCACGCGACAAACTGTATTCTCTCGCAAGATAAAGTAATCCGCCGATAATCGTCGCGTACAAAACATAAGCCCACCATGTTTTCCAGAAGGGCGGAAGTACTTTTATGGAAATCGAAGTTCCTTCAGTATCCCAAACACCATCGGCGTTGCAAGCCTTTACGGTGAATGTGTAATCTCCAGCTTCAAGATTATTATACGAAATATACCTTTGGTTGTAATCCTGAATAACCCAATCAGGGTCAACCCCATCCATTCGGCAGGCAAACTTTACCTTTTCAGTTTGTGAAGTAGCTAGGGCAGTGTATCCAAAACCAATTACCCGATGCTGGTTATTTATGGTGATTGACTTGGTATCGAGAATATTCTCTCTGAGTAAAACCCTTCCATTAACCTTTTGATTGATTTTGACTGATCGGTTGAATACCTGGAAGTCGGTTATTTTCACTTCAGGAGCTTTTTGACTAGATGTAATCATTTCAGGATAAAATCTGTTAAAGCCGTTGAACCCACCAAAATATAACTCACCATCCGAAGTTTTTAAAGTAGCATAAGCAGTGAAATAGGAACCCTGAAGACCGTTGCGTGAGGTAAAGTTGGTAATTTTATAATCGGTTCCGGAATCCTTCGACAGATGCGATAATCCATTCATACCACTTACCCAGATGTTGTTCATTTCATCGGTGATGATGCCGGTGATTTCGTTTGAAGGCAAACCGTTGGATGTATTGAATTGTTTTTGAACTGTGTATGTAGAATCTAGCAAAAAGAGTCCATCCCAAGTTCCCGCCCAGATATTTTTATTCAAATCTTCGCTTATTGCATTGATATAGTCTGAATCAACACTTTTGGAAAATTCAGAAAGCTGTACATTCTTTGCTGTTTTATGATTCCAAAAGAACAAGCCATTACCAAGCGTGCCAAAAACTTTCGTTCCATTTGTCAACTCAGATATCTTTCGAACCCTTGAAGTGCTAAGATTTATAGGTTGGTTTTCAAGCTTCCTGAATCCATCAGTCATGATCTTATCCGGATCGCATGTAAAAACACCATATTCATATGTGCCTATATATATCTGATGGTCTGTTGATTGGTGAATCGACATGATATTGCTCGTGCCGAGATTCCCTTTTTCACCTATACTGTTAAAATTGGAGAAGTTTTTTGTTTTAGGATTAAACAATGAAATACCTTTCACGGTACCAATCCAGATGCTCCCGTTTATATCAGTTTCCAAAGCTCTAATGACATTATTTACAAGTGATTGTTGTTGGTCAGGTATTTGCAATATCGTTTGAAAATTCTCAGTCCTGCGATTAAATAAAGAGAATCCTTTTCCGAAAGTTCCAACATAGATAGTGCCATCAGTTCCTTCGCAGAACGACGATACGAAGTTGTATTGCAAACTATTCGGATTGCCCGGTTCATTCTGGTAGCGGTTAAAGAGTTCTACGGAAGGGTCGTATTTATTTAAACCATCTTTAGTAGCAATCCAAAAAACTCCGGAATGGTCTTTCAAGATGGTGGTAACACTGTTATTGCTCAGGCTATTGGGATTGTGCAAGCTAGTCTGAAAATGGTCGCTAGTGCCTTTCTCTAAATCGATCCGGTAAAATCCTACACCTTGAGTTCCAACCCACAATTCTTTTTCATTGTGATAGATTGTCCTTAATTCACTTTCGGTATAGTTAACTTTTTCATTCCACTCAGTTGTTTCTGAGAATTTTTCGGAATTCAAATTGAATTGAAAAAGTCCGTTAAATAGCAGTAGATTAAGTTTTTCAGGAGAGTTTTGCCAGATTTTCCATATGAAATTATCCTGAACGTAACGACCAGACCCAGGTGGGATTCTGTATTGTTTTGTAGCGCTCGATAAGTAATTATAACGAATGAGCAACCCATTTTCGCTGCCAATCCATAAATTACCAGTTTGGTCATCGTATAAATCCGAAACAGTATTAATCTCGGGCAGGATTTTTTGGCAGATATTATTTGCTTTATCGAAAGTGAATAATCCATGGGTTGGTGTACCAATCCACAACTTGCCTGAATTATCGGATAGCATTACTCCTTTATTTTCTCCCCGGTAGCTTTCTTTCTTTGCAGAGAGCAAAAAGCGCTCGAAATTATCAGATTTTTGATTGTAGCGGTGCAAATAATTAATGGTCAGAATCCATAATACATTGTCCCTATCGCAATACACTGACAAAATGGAATTATTCGAAAGGCTAGTGGTGTCGTTTTGTTGTTTTGTGTAATGTTTTATTTCCATCCCGTCAAAACGGTTTAGTCCGTTGTTGGTTGCGAGCCACAAAAATCCGGTTTGATCCTGAACCATCCCATTGATCCGGTTACTGGTTAAACCCTGTTCTGTTGTCATGTGCTCGAACGTCAACAGCGAATTTTGGGCATCAAGGTTAAATGGCAATAACCAAATCAGAAGCAGTACAAAAAAAGAGGATATAAAAATCTTTGGCATTCGTTAGTAGTCGTTAGCAATATTCCTGATTCAAAAATAGCATCTTTTTCCGATCTATGCTTTCATTGCAGTTTTTCCATTTCTGACACGTTTTGTGTAATGATTTAATATACTTCACATTGCATTTTTATACAATGCTTTTTCGGTAACAATATTCCATATAATTGCAACTTTTCTCCATTGCAGCCGGAAGTCCTGCCCCATAACTTTGATCAAAAATCTGAACCCATGATCAGCCGGAAAAATCCAGAAGTTATCGAATATGTCCTTTATGGAATAATCTGTCTCTTAATCTTTGGATTGCTATATCTGATTTTGGGTTGATGGTTTCAATCTTGCTCTTAAAAGTAATAATGTTCTAATTCTTTCTCAAAACTAAATTTGTCAAATTATGCAAAATCAAACTTTTGAAAAACAAAACCTGCTCAAATACGCATGGCTATGCATGGCTTTTGTGCTTTTGAGCTCATTGAGCCTTTTTGCGCAGAACCTGAAAGTAACCGGTACTGTAAGCGATAGCAAAGGTGAAGCTCTTCCTGGAGTAACCGTTGTTACAAAAGGGGCAACCGGAGGCACGGTGACCGATGCCAATGGCAGTTACACGCTTGGCAACGTTCCGGCCAACGGCACCCTGGTATTTTCGTTCATTGGAATGAAAACACAGGAAGTTGCCGTGAGCGGCAGGATTTCTATTAACGTAACTTTGCTGGAAGATGCCATTGCCATTGACGAAGTGGTGGCTGTTGGTTACGGAACGGTAAAGAAAAGAGATGTGATCGGTTCGGTATCCTCGGTTTCGGGCGAAGATTTGAAACAGGTTTCATCCACCTCGTTTACTGCTGCCATGCAGGGACGTGCAGCCGGAGTAAACATACGCGAAACTTCAGGTACGCCGGGAGCGCCGATCAGTGTTCAGGTACGTGGCGTCAACTCTATTAATACCGGAACCGATCCGCTTTGGATTATCGATGGTATGCCGGTTTACTCCGGAAGTGGCTTGGGACGCACTGTTGGTACTGTTTCGCAAAACCCGATGTCAACCATCAATCCAAACGATATTCAATCAGTCGAAGTACTGAAAGATGCAGCTGCAACAGCCATTTATGGATCGCGCGGATCGAATGGCGTCATCATCGTAACTACCAAAAGCGGTAAAAAGGAAAAAGGAAAAGGCAATGTTGTCTTCGATTATTCTTCCGGAGTTTCCGATTTGACCACCTCTCCGGAATCTATTGGATTTGCCAACACTACCGAATGGTTCGAAATTATGGACATCGCCAAAAAGAACGGTGGCCGCGGGGTTTTCGAACCCGGAGATATTTTAACAGCCAATTTCCCAACTTCGATCAGTCGTGCTGATGCGTTGAATGTTAACACCAATTGGTTTGATTATGTGCTCCGCAAAGGAAGTTACAAGGACGCTAATTTCTCTTATACCCAAGGTCTGGAGAAAGGCTCCATTTTTGCTTCATTTGGTTACCGGTCAGACAAAGCGGTAAACGTGGGCAACGATTTCGATCGTTTGACCGGCCGTATCAACATTGATCTGGAGCCCGTAAAAAATTTCAAGACCGGCGCCAAAATGAACCTCATGTACACCAACAACTACCGCAACAAAACTGAGAATTCCAATCCAGGTATTTCAACCGGTAACGTGGGAGGTTTCGGATCGGCCATTATGGGAGCGGTTCCGTGGTACCCCGTTTATAATGAAAATGATCCATCCGGTTTTTGGAATCCGGGAGCTGGCAACCTGGCTGTTATTTCGCGCCGCGACCTGATGCTCGACAACAAAAAAAACTACCGCGCATTGGGAACCCTTTATGCCGAGATTGATTTCCCTTGGGTGAAAGGTTTATCGCTGCGCACAGAAGGTTCAACCGATATTATACAGGACAACAGTACCAACTGGATTTCAGGTAAAGTAATTAATTCGGGCAAAACCTACGTTTACGAAGGCGCTATTACACGCACTTCATACAACTACAATGCTTACCTGAAATACAACACGACTTTCAACGAGAAACATGCGATTAACGCAGTGGCTGGTACCGAATCGCAAATTACCAGCCAGTACACCCGCGAAATGGAAGGCCGCGATCCGGTTGGTTACAATCAGGAATTGGGAAGTACCTCGCCCGGAATCAAAGACATCATGCAGGGATATTTGGGCGGCGAACGGTTTCTTCGATCCTATTTCGGACGGGCAAACTATAAACTGATGGACAAATACATGTTTGGCGTTAGTTTGCGCCGCGATGGTTCTTCGGCCTTCTCAAGCGATGTGCGTTGGGGTAACTTTGCCGCTCTTTCTGCCGGATGGATTATTTCAGAAGAAAAATTCTTTGAACCGTTAAAAGGAACTTTCAACCTGATGAAATTGCGTGGCAGCTTCGGACAAACCGGTAACGAGTCCATTCCCGGAAACCGCAACATCAATACCCTGAACAACAGTTCTGCCAACCGCTACGGAACATCCGAAATCATGAGTGCCGGTACTTCCATTTCAATCGGTAACCAATTGATTACCTGGGAAACCACCGACAGTTACGATATGGGAATTGATTTTGCCATGTTTAACAACCGTATTTCCGGTTCATTGGCCTACTACATGCAAAATGTATCCGACATGTTGCTGCAAATCTCCACGCCTCCGTCGGCAGCCATTGGCAGCGTTTACGGAAATGTGGGCGATATGAAAAACTGGGGATGGGAATTTAACGTGAACTCGGTGAACATCGACCGCAAAGATTTTAAATGGAACACCGCGTTCAATTTCTCGACCAACCACAACGAAATATTACGCTTAACCCCTGAAATGGAACGCCAGAAAGGCAATACCTTATTTGTTGGTGGAAGTCTGGGCTTATATAAAATGAGTGAATATGCAGGAATTGATCCTGAGCGCGGTGTTCACATGATTTGGGAAATTGACCGCGATAAATACAATGAAACAGGAGCGTTTGTTAAAACAGGTCGTAAAATACCATTTACCGATACCAATTCAACCTTGCACGAAATCGTGCATAAAGATAAATCGAGCATTCCAACTTTCTACGGAGGTATCGATAATACATTTACCTACAAAGGTTTCGAACTGGGTGTATTCTTTACCTTCTCGGGCGGAAATTACCTTTACAACTCGCGTGAAAAAGAATGGACAGCCCCATCAAACGGTTATTGGGTGAAAAAGCGCGATTTGCTGACCGAATCGTGGACTACTCCGGGTCAAACAGATACCAAATATCCACTGTTATTTATGGAAGGATTTGCTCCTGCAACCACAGCCTGGGATTTGAATGCCATCGATCCGAATACCGGCTTAAAAGGCTGGTGGAAAAACCCTGACATCAACAACCTCGTTCAGCCCAACGCCAAAGAAACCTACGACAAAAATGGTGCACGGTCATTAACCAAGTACCTTGAAAAGGGAGATTACTTAAGGCTTAAAACGCTGACTTTCGGTTACAACCTGCCAAAAAAGATTTCCAGCAAATTATACATGGAAAACCTGAAAATTTACGGCTCTGCCACCAACTTACTGACATTTACCGAATACTCCGGATTTGATCCTGAAACAGCATCCAGTCCATCGGTTCTGCCTTCAGTAAAAACATTCAGTGCTGGCGTTACGGTAACTTTCTAATTGTAATAATCTAAAATTGAATCCATTATGAAAATAATAAATAACACAAAAATTACAAAGCTGATGTCGGTAATTGGCCTGACTTTGCTGCTGACATTTGCCGGATGTAATAACGAGGAATTCTTTGAACTGGATGCCCCGCCGGTAACAAGCTGGAAAACCATCCCAGATATGGAAATGGGAATTGCAAACGCGTATCGTTTAACAATTGTGCAGAACGAGAGCGCTTGCTGGAACTTTATGCCCTTTGTACACTTTGGACAGAGCGATATTGTTCGTGAAATCAGTGTGAACGGCGGCTGGAATTCGAACGTCACTTATTCCAGAGATTTTCAGCAACGCATCGGACAAACCGACAAGTTTTCGATTTGTTACCAGGTGATCCTGTATTGCAACAACATGATCGACTTTGTTGACAGCAACCCGTTCCCTGATGCAACCGAAGCCGACAAAACCAAAAACATCAACCGCATAAAAGGCGAAGCTTTGTTTTTGAGGGCATTGGCTTATTATCACCTGTTGATTTGGTACGCACCCGCATACGAAAAGGATGGCGCTAACGATTCGAAACTTCTTTCTCTCAGATTGGAAACACCTGTCATTTTGGATCTTGC
>CAMDGL010000178.1 GCA_945897845.1 Chitinophaga pinensis
GATTCTGCTCCGGATGAAGTTCTGGTTACTGTTTTGCAGGTTAACAAAGTACCAACGGCCAATGCCGGTGATGATCAATCTGTGAACGAAGGTGCAACTGCATCGCTCGATGGTTCCGGTTCGAATGATCCGGATGGCGATGTCCTGACTTACAAATGGACTGCCCCTCCGGGAATTATTCTCAGTTCTGACACAGATAAAAAACCTACCTTCACCTCTCCGGAAGTCAGCGCCGACACTCAATATACTTTCAAGTTGGTGGTAAACGACGGGCAAGCTAATTCTGCTCCGGATGAAGTACTGGTTACTGTCAAGCAGGTAAACAAAGTACCAACTGCCAATGCAGGAGCTGACCATTCTGTAAATGAAGGTGCAACTGCAACTTTGGATGGTTCAGGCTCTTCCGATCCGGATGGCGATGTCCTGACTTACAAATGGACTGCCCCTTTGGGAATCATTCTCAGTTCAGACACAGATGAAAAACCAAACTTTACCACGCCCGAAGTCAGCGCCGATACGCAATATACTTTCAAGCTGGTGGTAAACGACGGATTTGCTGAATCTCTCCCGGATGATGTTTTGGTTACTGTGAAAAATGTTGATAAAGCTCCGTACATCAAGGATCCAATTAAAAACGTATCTGTTGACAAGGGTGCTCCCGATCAAATCATTGATCTGAAAACCGTATTTGCTGACGATGATCCGGGCGATGTTTTGATCTATAGTGTTACTTCAAATACCAATGATCTGGTCGTTACGGCTATTATCACAGGCTCCAATCTGACGTTAGACTTTTCAAGTGTAAATATTGGGTCATCAGAAATAGTAATTACCGCAAGTTCAAACGGGAAAGAAGTCAATTCAAAATTTGAGGTGGAAGTTAAAATACCAACAGGAACAGATCCGAGCCTCAGCGAACAGACAATGATCATTTATCCAAATCCGTCTTCAGGAAAAATAAAAGTGGCATTTAGCCGGATCCCAAAAAGCAATTCAGAGCTAACCATAAGCAATGTAAGCGGAATAACAGTTTATAAAAAACAAATTCAGAACCAGGAGGAATCGGTTGATTTAACAGGATATCCACCCGGATTTTACCTGATTAAAACAAGTTCGGACAACATAAAAGTCCACAAACTGGTTCTTCAATAAACAACTTCAAAATCCCTCAGCAAACAAAGATTGTTGGGGGATTTTTCTTTTTATCCCCTCCAAAATCTCAGGTGTTATCGGTAAAAAATTAAAATGTAAAATTTGTTATTAAAAAGGATATAATACTACATTTGTTTTAAGACAACTAAGTCTTTAATTTCTTATTAATATTAATAGATTAAACATGTCGCAGAACTAAAATCACAGGAAGCAACACAAATTGAAATATTATTCGACGTGAAGATATCCTGGCATGGGAGCGATTAAATTGTGAATGATTACCGGAAGAACACACTGAATATGCTGTAAATTTTAAATTTTTGCCTGTGAAGAAACTGACCTTTTATATCCTGTTAATATTTCTCTGCTGTTTTAGCAGTGTCAGGGGCCAGCAACTTTATTTCAATCATCTTTCGGTAAACAACGGATTATCACAGGGCGTAAACAAATGCATTTACAGAGATTCCAAAGGATTTGTATGGATTAGTTCTTATGACGGACTTAATCGTTTCGATGGTGTAAACTGCATCAGTTTTCGTTCTTCAGGCAACGAAACAAATGGTTTAAAAGGAACACTCTTTTTAAATATTCTGGAAGACAAAAATTCGAACCTGTGGATTGGCAGTAATGCCGGTCTTAATTTTTACAACCGCAGAAACAATCAATTTCAAAACTTCAGGATCGAAGGCCGCAGCAATGACGAGCAGTTTTATTCCCCTTTCTATATTGATGATAAAAACAACATCTGGCTTCAGTCGAATTCTGATATTTTTATATTTAATCCTGAAAACAATACATTTACATTAACCGAACATTTCTTTTCGCCTGGAAGTTTAATCATAAAACCTTCACCAACTGAACAATACCAGCCATTACAGAAAATCTATGCCGTTAATAACAATCTTCCTGAATTGTGGCTGGGACAAGTTAGCGGCGAAAAAATAAACTGGCATTCAATTCAACTGTCAATTCCTGAAAATCGCATTACTGCTTTATTGCCTTCAGGTAACAATAATTTTTGGATCGGCACAAACAATGGATTATACCGGTATCAAAACAACTTACAGGTAAAATGCATCAATCGTTTTGCCAACAAGGAAATAAAAGATATTTCAACTTTGCATCTCGACCAGAACGGAACACTTTGGGCCGGAACACTTCTGCAGGGATTATTCAAAATTGATACAACTTCGGCAACAATTATTAATCAATCTATAAATTCCGCGTACGATCATCTTGCTCTTTCAGGTAATCAGGTTCAATACATTAATACCGATGAAAAGGGAATTTTATGGGTTTCGGTTTGGGGAAAAGGAGTTGATTATACCAGCATAAATAAATTCCGCTTTTCTCATCATGTAACAAAAGAAGAAGCTGTTCGTGCCGGAATTGATAATTTTATACGCTCTATCGTTCAGGTAAACAATGAGTTTTGGTGCGGAACACAGTCAAACGGTATATTAATTTTAGACGAAAAGAAAAAGATAAAACAAACTTTACGCAATGGCCTTCCTTTGTCAATTGAACATTTATACCTGGATAATAATAACCAAATTTGGGCAGCTACATTTGAAGGATTATACATGATTGATCCGGTAACAAAAAAAGTGACAAAACTGCCCGATAATTCCTCGGAATTTGGGCTTGCCGCCAATCAGTATAACTATATAAGCGGCTTGAAAACCGGTGCAATCCTTGCTTCAACCAATACTGGTTTGTTTATCATTGAAAAGACTGATAAAACCTATCATATCAAACCTTTAAAAGGCTTGTCAGATGCGAGATATGTGTTTTTGACCACTTATACCGACAAGCTTGGGCAACTATATATTTCCCGGGCATTTAAGGGATTCACAGTTTATCAGATCAGGACAGATTCTCTGGTCATATTAAAGGAATTTCCAATGGAGGCTTCCATCAAATGTTTTAGCGAATCGTCTGACAGTACTATCTGGATTGGTACCACAAACGGCTTAATCCGATTTAATAAGTACAAGTTTCAAATTGAGGAACTGATCACCACCAGCGAAGGACTGAGCAATCAATATATTTATGGTATTGTACCAGAGGCTAATCATTTGTGGCTGAGTACCAATGCGGGCATCAACCGGTTTGACATCAGAAGTAAAACAGTAAAAACATTTTCGGTCGAAGATGGTTTGCAAAGCAATGAATTCAATACATATTCCTCCTTCATGACAAACAATGGCGAAATTCTTTTTGGCGGTGTAAACGGGCTAAATTCTTTCTTCCCGTCCGATCTGAAAAATAATTTCTACACTCCGCAGCTCATTCTTACCGGCATACAAATAAATGACACAAGTTACAGACAAGTTATCAATCCATCGGAAATCAAAGAGCTAAAAGTTGATTATCAGCAAAATACCATTGGGTTTCAGTTTGCTGTTATTCATTATGCCAACGCAGCAGCCAATAAGCTCAGTTATTTATTGGAAGGTTATGATAAAAAATGGGTTACTGTTGCCAGCAATACGCTTATTCGTTATACAAATTTACCTCACGGTCACTATTTATTGAAAATAAAAGCAATAAATGCTGATGGAATTGAAGCTGATAATATTTATTCATTGCCCATATCAGTAAAAGCGCCCTGGTGGAAAAGCTGGTGGTTTCGAATACTTATGATATTTACATTACTCGGCAGTATGCATTTTTTTTCAAGAAGTTATTTGTACAGACGGCTTGAAAAACAACGAGCACTGCTTGAAAAAAAACAGGCCGTTGAAAAAGAACGCAACCGCATCAGCCGCGATATGCACGACGATTTAGGCAGTGGTCTCACCATGATTGCAATTCTAAGCGAAGTTGTTAAGAAACAATTGGCAGAACCTGAAAAAGCAAAGGAACTACTTGAAAAGATAGCGGATTCTTCGAGAGATTTGGTGGATAGCCTTCAAGACATCATCTGGTTGCTCAACCCTCAAAATGATACCATTGAAAGTCTCTCTTCGTACATTCGTGAATATGGGCTGAAATATTTTGAACCAATTGCGGTGGAAGTAGATTTTAATTATCCTGAAAAATTTTCGTCATTTCGCTTGAGTGAAGAACAACGCCGGAATACCTTCTTATCAGTTAAGGAAAGTTTCAACAACATCGCTAAACATGCCGGATGTGCAAAAATAATCGTTTCAATCCAGGAATCTTCCACAGAATTCCGGTTGTGTATCGCAGACGACGGGAAAGGCTTTGATATGAATTCGGTTCGTTTATTTGCCAATGGCTTAAACAATATCCAAAACAGAATAGAACAAGCCCATGGAACATATTTCATTACTTCTGAACCAGGAAAGGGTACAATGACAGAAATAAAATTCTCTCAATAACCCTTTTTTGTTACATCGATAATCTGAAAGATAATTTAAATTTAAAGGTTTATAAAGCGCTTAATTAATCCAGATGATTAACGTAGTAATTATTGAAGATATTAAAGAAATAAGAGAAGGGTTACAAATGCTTATTAATGGAAGCGACGGTTTTATATGCACCCAAACCTTTGCGTCCGGAGAAGAAGCGCTGGACAAACTACCGGGTATTCACCCTGATGTAGCTTTGATGGATATTAACCTTCCGGGCATCAATGGCATCGAAGTCGTACGAAAGCTCAAAGCTCAGGGATCTTCAACGCAATTCATCATGAGTACGGTTTACGAAGATGACGAATCGATCTTCGAATCGCTCAAAGCAGGTGCCAGCGGCTATCTTCTAAAAAAAACCGCACCCTCCAAAATTTTAGATTCTATTCTGGAAGTATATAACGGAGGATCTCCGATGAGTGGACAGATCGCCAGAAAAGTAATAGCTTCCTTTCAGCAAAAAGATACAATTGACGATTCAGAATTACTTACCCAACGAGAAAAAGAGATTCTAAAATCACTAGCAAAAGGTTTACGTTATAAAGAAATTGCTTTTGAATTTAATATCGGAATTGAAACTGTTCGTTCACATGCCCGAAATATTTATGAAAAACTGCAGGTTCAAAGCCGCACCGAAGCCATCAATAAAATAATGGGCCGGTAATTATTTGTTAGGTTTCCTTTTTCCTCCCCTTTCTCATCTAACACTTTTTTGTGATTGCCTGAATTTTTATTCCATCGTAAATTCGTTCAATGTTATCAGTACCACCTCGTCTTTATGATTAGCATAGTATTGCAGAGTCAGAGTAAAAACGGACTTTCCAAATTTGCATGAAATCATATTCGCAAAGGTGAAATATTCAACAAGTCAAATTTGGCTTTGAATTTCTGAAAATAACCGGAGTAATTACATAACGAAAAACTGGGTTAACACCCAATCATAAATTAAACTTTACGAATATGAAAAAGTGTATCCTTTTATTACTTGGTGTAGTCCTTTTTATGTTTGGATCATTAGCACAGACCTCCATTCCCGGAGGTTATTTTTCAGTTGACAGGACTTTAACTCTGGCTAACAGTCCTTACATAACTTCAAATCAGGATATTGCGGCAGGAAAAACAGTGACAATCGAGAAGGGAGTAGAAATCAGATTTAATTCTGGTACATATTTTCAGGTTTTTGGAACTCTGAATGCCAAAGGAGTAAAATTTACCGCCAATAATGGCAGTACAGCCAAAGGTTACTGGGATGGCATTTATGTTTCATATGAGAATAATGCCAATTTCGGCAATGTCACTTTGGATAGCTGTAAAGTTGAGTATGCCAGCAACATATACACCAGAAAAGGGCAACTCACCCTAAAAAAATGCACACTGGATAACTTCAGTGGGTATGGAGTCCAGGTTTATGCTCAGGGAACATTGAACATCTCGGAAACAACGATTAAAAACTGCAACAACTATCCGATCTATCTAAATGGGCCTGGTATACTTAAAGGTGCGAATAACAATCTACTAACCGGCAACGCCAATGATTATATCTATATATATTTTCAGGATATTCCGGGTACTTTCTACATGCCAAATCTTGGTATCCCCTATTACATCCCAAGTCATAATATGCAGGTTACAGAAACCGGAACCCTTATGATATCTGCGGGTGTTGATATCAAATTCAATACTTCCCGCGATTTTACAGTTCGTGGTAAAATAAAAGCTCTTGGCACGAGCGACCTTCCGATTATTTTTGACAGACATCCGGCAGCTTCAAATTGGCGTGGAATGAATATTTCAGCCAATGCAATTGATACAGCTTGCATTTTCACAAACTGCATCTTTAAAAATGCCACATCCGATAACGATGCCTATGTTGCAATGGGAATTGACGCGGCATCACCATCGTTCGAAAACTGCCTGTTTACCGGAAACTACCGAAACCTTATTGTTACGGGAATAAGCCAGCCAACTTTCACCAACTGCAACTTCGATCCATCTACCATCCTTGGCGGGGAATCATATAACCTCGCGATTGATATGAACGCAAACGTGGATTTCACTACCGATTCAATCAAATTTAACCCTAATGAATTACGGACAGTAAGAATAATGCCCTCCACTGTGATTGACGATGCACATCTGAAAAAAATATCATTCAAGAACCTTGAAAATATTACCTTTTGCCTCTATGGTACAACTACCGTGCATGATACTGCCTCGTTAGTAATCGATCCCGGAGTTGTTATCAAATGTCGCGATTACAGTTCATCGATAGTGGCAAACGGCACATTAACCGGAATTGGAACTGAATTGGAACCTATCGTTTTTACTCACCTTGCCGATGACAATTTCGGTAATCCTAAAAATACTCAAAATGACGGAAATGTTACTCCCGGTAATAGTAATTCAGGCCGGATTACTCTGAATGGGACTACAACCTCGACCATTAAAAACTGGAAGATTTATTATGGAGGCTATGATGCAAATAATTGGGCTGTTTATGTCTCTAAAGGCAACATCGTAGAGAATTGCGAGATAAAAAATTCCTACCGGGGGATCTATTTCTATGATAATGCACAGCTTCTAAGTAATTCATTTTCCAACATCAACTATTTTCCTGTTGGTAGAAAAGTAAATCAGGGAACTCCTGCATTATTGGGAAATACAGTTTCAAATGTTGGATATCTTGGTATCCTCCTTGGCGAATTTGCCACTGATTCTCCAACACTTAAACCGATGAATTTTGCAGGGATCACCAATGTAGCTTACATTATAGAATCCAACCTATCTATCGCGGCAGGAAATGTAGTTTCTATTGAACCAGGTGTAGTGATTAAATTTAATCAAAGATATTACGGACGACTTATTGTTAATGGTGCAATAAAAGCAATCGGTAAAAAAGACAACAAAATCATTTTCACCGGTATCTCAGACGACTCAGCCGCAGGCGACACCAACAACGATGGAACAGCCTCTGTACCTGTGAACTATGATTGGCAAGGCATGGATTTTACCGGTACAGCAAGTGATACTGAAAATATTCTAAAAAACTGCGAAATCAGGTACACCGGCTATCCCAATTATTGGGATGGTGCAATACGAATCACTGATTGCCGGGTGGTGATGGATTCAACCAAAGTGAATTTTACATACTCTCATGCATTGTGCATATTCGGAAATGCAAATCCGGAGATAACCAATTGCGAGTTATACAATCTGGGCAATGCTCCTATTTATATGGATATGTTTTCGAATCCAACCTTCTCCGGAAATAAGGTAGCCAATCTCCCCAGAATAGGCTTACGTATTCGTGGTGGTTCTATTAGTGGAACTATACCGGTTAGAAGTTTTGCCGGATATGATAACATTACTTATATCACAGAAGAAACCATGACCGTTACCAATCCATTGGTAATCCCGGCCGGATTGACATTTAAGTCTGGAAACAGTGGTGGAAGATGGAATATACAGGGGAAACTTGACATACAGGG
>CAMDGL010000179.1 GCA_945897845.1 Chitinophaga pinensis
GGTAAAATTCAGAAAGTTATACCAACATTACGTGGGGTAGGGGTGACTTCAGCAAAAGAAATCATTCAACCCGACCGGTACAGCAACATTAGCAAAAACGGTGCATCTATTGCACTTATAGATACTGTCAATACTTTTGCTGGCTGGAAGACAATTCTTAAAACTCCTGAAGCCTGGGTACAATACAACACTGTTGATTTTGGTAGTAAGAAATTGAAGACAGTTGAGGTAAAAGCCCGGTCCGAAAATGGAGGCACTTTGCAAATCAGATTAGATAAAGTTAATGGCCCTGTGATTGCTGAAGTTAAAATCCCAAAAGGTAAAAACTGGAATACAGTTGAAGCAAAAGTATCTAAATTTCAATCTGGAATTCATCATCTGGTTGTTGTATCGAAGGATACTCCGATAGAAATAGATTGGATTAGGTTTAACAACTAATGACTTTTAAATGATCATGGAAACAAATTCACGCCGGAAATTTATAAAAGGAGCAGCTCTGACCAGTATTGCAGCCTGTTGCTTGCCTTCAACAGAATCCTTTGCTACAGCGGCTGCTCGCAAATCGAATCAACTGTTGAAAAATGGTGCGGTCATTCTTTTTCAGGGCGATTCGATTACCGATGGAAACCGCGGACGAAATTCCGATCCCAACCACATTATGGGGCACGGTTATGCTTTCAGCATTGCAAGTAGGGTAGGTGCGGATTATCCAGAAAAGCGATATCAGTTTTACAACCGGGGAATCAGTGGCAACAAAATCAATGATCTGGAGAAACGCTGGCAGGCCGAAACCCTCGACCTGAAGCCTGATGTCCTGAGCATTCTGGTTGGTGTGAACGATTCGAGTTCGGTGGTTTTTAAGCGTGAACCGATTATTCCCATCGAAAAATATGAAGAAACCTATACTTCATTACTTGAACAAACCAAAACCGCATTCCCAAATATCCTTTTTGTGCTGTGCGAACCTTTTATCCTGAAGGGCGGCAGGGTGACAGAAAATTGGGAAGCTTATCATTCCGACATCTTTCAGCGTCAGGCCGTTGTTCGGAAACTGGCAGCAAAATTTGATGCAGTGTTTGTCGGTTTTCAGGAAGTTTTCGATAAGGCCTGCGAAAAGGCCCCAGCCGGTTACTGGATTTGGGATGGTGTGCACCCAACCGTCGCCGGACACGAACTCATGGCACGGGAATGGCTGAAACAAGTTGGGAAGCGAATCACATTTTGACCAATAATTTACAGCCTTCCGAAAATGCCCACAATGGTCCGGTGAAATTTATGAACCGATTTTACAGGCGGGGCATACATCATGATGCATTTTTTTGAAACAACCGGAAGTTTAAGTTCATCAATTGTTTGCTGAACTTCGTTTGACCATGCTCCTTGCTGCAACCAGATATTTTTCAACCCTATTTGAGCTGCTTCTTCCAGCACCGGGGAAACATTTTTGGGAGGAATTGAAATCCATACTGCATCCACCTTTCCGCTCAAACTTTTCAAATCGGGATAGCAGCTCATTCCATCAATTTCTTTGGCTTCGGGGTGAACAGGATATATTTCATAGCCCTTGCTTTTCAATTCTTTACCGGCCATGTTGCCAAATTTTTTGCCTGTTCGCGACATGCCAACCACTGCAATTTTTTTCGAACTGACGAAGTTTTCAATTAAGAGATTCATAGTTAGAAGTTTTTAGTTTTGTGTAAAATTACAGCTTCTGATTCAAAACATCAAATGAACAGTAAAAACTATCTTTGGAAATCCGGATTCTTGTATCTTTGAATGCTAAACCATTAAACTTAAACCAATGCTCAAGTCAGTTTCTATCATTCAAATTTCCAGCCTCGGCCTGCTCCTGGTCGTTTCATTTCTTTTCTCCGGATGTCAGACCAAACCATCCAATCCCAATGAATTTTCGGCAGACATCATCATTTACGGCGGAACTTCGGCTGCGGTGACGGCTGCTGTTGAGGCTGTTCAGTCAGGTAAATCGGTCTTGGTTGTTTCGCCGGATATGCATCTGGGCGGATTATCTTCGGGTGGATTGGGTTACACAGATACGGGAAATAAATCGACGATTGGTGGATTGTCACGCGAGTTTTATCATCGCGTGTGGTTGCATTACAACGATTCTGCCGCCTGGAAATGGCAAAAGCATTCGGAATACGGAAACAAAGGACAGGGAACTGTGGCAATGGACGGAGAAAACCGCACCATGTGGATTTTTGAACCGCACGTGGCAGAAAAGGTTTTCGAAGAATTCATTGCCGAAAATAAAATCACGGTGTTGCGCGACGAATGGCTCGACCGAACTTCCGGAGTAATTGTGAAAAATGCAAAAATCGAATCAATTAAAACCCTTTCAGGAAAAACCTTGACAGGTAAAATGTTTATTGACGCCACATACGAAGGCGATTTGATGGCCGCTGCCGGAGTTTCCTTTCACGTTGGGCGCGAAGCATGTTCGGTTTATGGTGAAACATGGAATGGTGTTCAGGCTGATGCACGTCATCATGGCCATTATTTCAAGGATGAAATTGATCCGTACAAAATTCCCGGAAAGCCTGAAAGTGGTTTATTGTATGGTATTTCTCCTGAACCCATTGCTGCTAACTGTACTGGCGACAACAAAATCCAGGCGTATTGTTTCCGTTTGTGCATGAGCAATCATCCTGATAACCGGGTGCCTTTCCCGAAACCGGCGAATTACGATTCAACAAAATATGAATTGCTGGGACGCGTGTTTGATGCCGGATGGCGCGAATGGTTCAACAAGTTCGACCAGATTCCGAACCGGAAGACCGACACCAACAACCACGGCCCTTTCAGTAGCGATTTTATCGGTATGAATTACAATTATCCGGAAGCTTCCTACGAACGTCGGAAGGAAATCATCAAAGAACATGAAGGGTATCAAAAAGGCTTGCTGTATTTCGTGGCCAACGATCCGCGTGTACCGAAGGAAATTCAGGAAGAAATGCAAAACTGGGGATTGGCCAAAGATGAATTTCAGGACAACGGAAACTGGTCGCGCCAATTGTACATTCGCGAAGCACGGCGCATGTTGGGCGTGTATGTGACCTCAGAAAATGATGTGCTGGCCAAAAGCGAAGTGCGCGGTTCTGTTGGAATGGGTTCGTACGCGATGGATTCTCACAATATTCAGCGTTATGTAACTTCCGAAGGTTTTGTTCAAAATGAAGGCGATGTGGGCGTTCATCCTCAGGCACCGTACGCGATTTCGTACGGTTCAATTGTTCCGAAGAGGGAAGAATGTCAGAATTTGTTGGTTCCGGTTTGCGTGTCGTCGAGCCACATTGCCTACGGGTCCATCCGCATGGAACCGGTGTTCATGATTTTGGGGCAATCGGCTGCCGTAGCGGCCTGCAAAGCCATTGACATCGACCATGCCGTTCAGGACATTCCTTATGAAGTGCTGCAAAAAGAATTGATCAACCGCGGGCAGGTGCTTTCATTACCGGAGGTATCGCACTGATGCTTTTCCATAATTCAAAAATTGGCTTATTTTTGCTGAATGATCACATTGTGTCTCTATCAAACCAGTAACGATCCTTATTTCAACCTGGCTGCTGAAGAGTATTTCCTGAAGAATTTTCAGGAAAATTTCTTTCTGCTTTGGCGCAGTCAGCCTTCGGTGGTAGTTGGAAAACATCAGAACGCACTGGCCGAAATTAACCACGATTTTGTAAATTCTCACAATATTCCTGTTGCGCGGAGGCTGTCGGGTGGCGGAACCGTTTTTCACGATCTGGGCAACCTGAATTTCACGTTTATCAGGAATGTTGAAAAAATTCAGGAGGTGAATTTTAAAATTTTCACTTTCCCCATCGTGGAAGCTTTGAAAACATTGGGAATTGATGCCTATACAACTGGCCGCAACGATTTGCTGATCGAGGGCAAAAAGATCTCAGGAAATGCGGAGCATGTTCATCGAAACCGCGTTTTGCACCACGGAACTTTACTTTTTAACAGCCAGCTCGATGCATTAAAAGGTGCGTTGAAAGTGGATTTATCGAAATTTGAAGACAAGGCCGTGCAATCGAACCGCAGCGAGGTAACCAATATTGCTCCTTATTTGCCTGAACCGATGGGTGTGGAGGATTTTGGCAACCGGCTTTTTTCAGAAATAAGTACTCAGATTGCTGGTTCGAAGGTTTATTTACTAACTGAAACCGATCTGGAAGCCATTCAAAAACTTAGCGATGAAAAGTACCGTACCTGGGATTGGATTTTTGGCTATTCACCGAAGTACAGGTTTAAAAATAAATTTCAGACTGAAAAAGGTGAAATAGTCCTCCAGCTTTTAGTCGAAAAAGGCTTGCTGGTTGAAGTTGAAATTAGCGGTGCCATTTCTGAAACTTCAGGCAAAAAAATAGAAGAAGTTCTTTTAGGCTGCCGGCACGATTTGCATGCAATTGAATCGCGGATTGTAATTTTTCAGGACGTACTTCATGCTGAAAATATCTCTCCTGAATATTTCGCCGGGAAGTTAATGAAGTAGTCGCCTGTTATTGGTATTTAATTTTCCTTCTGGCTTCCAGAATCTTTTTCCTGCCACTCATCCAATATTTCTTTGTCCAGTTTCCGTGACTGTCGCATTTGAAATAGTTTTCCTGTTGTTGCTTGTTTTGGTCATCGCGCAAACCCACCATATAGTCGATAGAAAATCGCTTGATGAATTCCCGGTTGTCGTAGAAATAATATAAAATGGTATTGAAATTTGCGGTCGTTTCTTTCCGTTCAACGCGGATCACATTGCCTGACACATCGTAGAAAAGATCACATTTTTCACCGCTGTCGGGCTCTCCGTTTTCATTGATGTTGTATCGTGTAAATGAAGTCAGTTTGTCGTTAATGTATTTTACATCCTTTTCAAGCAGGAATAATACCCTTTTATTTGTTTGCTGGTCGAACGACCAGAATTTGACTTCCTGAATTTTGCCTTCAGAATCAGTAATATTTTCATATTCAATAAATTCAATTGCCTGATTTCGTTCGTTTTTTTCGCTTATTTCACGGACGATCCTTTTATTTCCGATTGTATTGCGCTCGTAAAAAAATTCTGCAGTGACTTTTTCCTGAAAAGTATTTGTTCGCTTTACCAATTTCGAATTTTCATCGAACAGGTACGTGTATTTCCAGCCTGAAAAAGCATTTGGTTTAAATATTCCTGAATCTTTTTTGAAAGTTGCAAGTTCTTTGCCATACCTTTTTTCAACCACTGTTTTAATATTTCCAATGAAATCGGGAATCTTCGGGAACAATTGCCCGAAAGAGAGACAAGGTAGCAACAAAAGAAGGTAAATAGCGAATTTCTTCATTGAATGGGCAAAACTTGTTCATCAATTTCTCAAAGGTAATTTATTTGCGATTCAAAATTAAATACCCTGATAAACCACCAATAACCGACGCAATTAAAATTCCAAATTTGGCCTGAACAATGTGTTCAGGGTTTGTGAACGCCAGTTCGGTAATAAACAGTGACATCGTAAACCCGACGGAAGCCAGCAGGGCGACACCATAAAGTTGTTTCCAGCTTGCACCCTGCGGAAGAGTTGCAAACTTAAAGAATACGATTAGCTTGGTTACCCCAATTATGCCGATGAATTTGCCAAATAATAATCCGGAAATAATGCCCAGTGTTATGTTTGAAGTCAGGCTTTCAGCAAAGTTGCCCGAAAACTCTACGCCCGTATTTGCGAATGCGAAGATTGGTAATATTATAAACGCGACAATTGGGTGCAAGCTGTGCTCAATTTGCTGAAGGGGAGTTATAGCGGCTTTCGAACAATTCCGAACATCTTCAATTACTTCGAGCTGTTCTTTGGTGATCAGACTGTTCTCGTTTTTTTCAGCATTGTCGAAAGAGGCAGCCAGTTGCCGAAGTTTCCTGGAGAAAATAAGGTCGTCAACTTTTACATTTGCCGGAATTGTAAGGGCAGCCAAAACGCCTGCAATAGTTGCATGAACGCCTGAAAGCAGGAAAGCCAGCCAGACTCCGCCAACTCCAATAATTCCATAGAATGCCGGTCTTCTGACGCCAATCCTGTTGGCAGTATAAAGAATAACCAGAAATGCCGCTCCAATCGCAAGGCTGGTGTACGAAATTTGAGAGGTATAGAAAAATGCGATTACCAGCACTGCGCCAAGGTCGTCGGCAATGGCCAGAGCGGTCAGGAATATCTTAAGTGACAGTGGAACTTTATCTCCCAAAAGATAAATGATTCCAAGGGCGAAAGCGATATCTGTCGCCATCGGAATACCCCAACCGCCTTCGGATTCGGTTCCAAAATTAAAAAGCAAATAAATGGCTGCGGGAACAACCATACCGCCAATACCTGCAAATATTGGCAGAATTGCATCTTTGGGATTCGACAGTTCGCCACCAATTACTTCCCGTTTAAGTTCCAGTCCGATAACGAAAAAGAACATTGCCATCAATCCGTCGTTTATCCAGTGGCTTACAGTTTTCGAAATGTTGAAGTTCTCGAACCCGATGGTGAACTTGTATTGCCACAAGCTCTTGTAAAACTCTGATAAGGGCGAGTTTGCCATGATCAGCGCAGCCATTGCTGCAATAAAAAGAACAATGCCGCTGGTCGTCGAGTTGTTAATGAAACGACCCATGGGCTTTATCAGGTAATCTATTGGAGTTTGTTTTGTCATTTTATAAAATATTGTAAATGCAATAATTTAAACGCTTAGCTATCGAAAAATATTTGTAAACTGCCTGATTTTAGGCGGGCTGCAAGCCAATCCCTGATTTTCGTTTTTTCGGAGTTATATAAATTTCTCCCCTCAGTTGTGAAAATAACTATTTGTACTTTTTTCGCAGCAGAATTGGTAATATTATAGATTTCTGATTCAGCATAAGTACAGGTTTTTATCTGCGGATACAAGATTTTTATTTCATTCAGAATCTGCATTCCTATGTCATTTTTGTGCGACAGGACTTCAATCTGTTCTTCCTTTTTCTTTAATAGAACCGTTAGCCGGTTTAATTCAGATGAAAGATTTTCAACTTCACTGTTTTTTCGGGTTAATTGATCAAATGAAAATCCCTGTTGGAATTCTATTTTGGCGTTATCCAATGAATATACCATCGCTTTTTCCCTGATCAAATTTTTCTGCGCTTCAGTGAGTGAAATTCCTCCATAAACCAAAGTAATGGTTTTGTTTTTTGGATCAATCTCATTTTTCAACAGGTAATTACCTTCGGTAATGTTTACAGTTTTAATGTATTTCGTAGCTTTTTCTATAAACCTTTCATGCTCAACAAGAACGTACCCAAAATAGATGCTGGGTATTAAAACCAATATGATTACAAATGTGATCCACCTGTTGGTTTTCTTCTTGTGCGCTTCACCAACGATCGTCCTTATCGGGAATTTTAGGATTTGGGATATGATAACCGATGAAAGGGCAATGAATACCGAATTAATGGTAAATAAGAAAAATGCCCCGAAGAAATAATTGAATTGCAAGGTGGCCAGGCCATACCCTGCAGTGCAAAGTGGCGGCATTAAAGCAGTGGCGATGGCAACTCCCGGAATTATATTCCCTTTTTGCTTGCTGCTTATGGCCACAATACCTGCCAGTCCACCGAATAGAGCAATTAAAACATCGTAAATCGTAGGCGAAGTACGGGCCAGTAATTCGGAATGTGCAGTCGAAATCGGACTGATAAAAAAGTAGGCTGTTGATGCAATTAAACTTGCTGCAACTGCAAACGAAAAGTTTTTTAAGGCCTGCATGAACAGTGGAATATTGTATGTTGCAATGCTATATCCCATTCCATTAATAGGACCCATGAGTGGGGAAATTAACATGGCACCAATAATTACAGCAGTGGAATTCATGTTAAGCCCAATCGATGCAATTATTATCGCAAATGCCAGAATCCATAGATTTGTTCCCTTAAAAATCAGGTC
>CAMDGL010000180.1 GCA_945897845.1 Chitinophaga pinensis
CTCACTGTCGGATGCGGGAAGACGATTTCTTCCACATCCTGAACGCGCAATTGCGCTTCGATAATGGCACAGGCACCCCAGATCATTTCGGAACATGCCCCACCAACCATGTGAATTCCAAGGATTTCACGGTATTTTTTGCCGACAATTACTTTGCAGAAACCGTCCTTGCCTTCATTCTCAGCAACAAACCGTCCGGCATAAGCCATTGGTAATTGTTTGACTTCCACTTCGATACCTTTTTCTTTAGCTGCGGTTTCGGTCAGACCAACTCCGGCAATTTCGGGATGAGTATAAACTACTCCAGGAATGGCATCGTAGCGCATTACATCTTTGCGGCCGAGCATGTGGTTTACAGCCACTTCTCCTTCGCGACTGGCAGTATGAGCCAGCAATGAGAATCCGGTGATGTCGCCGGCAGCGTATACATTTGGCACATTGGTGCGGCAATTCTGATCGATTTTCACACCTTTTGGTGTAAATTCAACGCCAATGTTTTCCAGACCAATTCCGGCAACATTAACTTTTCGGCCAACTGACAATAAAACATGGTCGCCGGTTATTTTCATTTCCTGACCGTCTTTTTCGAAGACCACTTCTTTGCCGTTGAGTTTGGTAACTCTGGCTTTTAGGTGGAATTCAACACCTTTTTTAACAAACTCTTTACGAACAAAAGCAGCAATTTCCTCGTCAACTCCGGTTAAAATCTCCGGAAGCATTTCGATGACCGTTACTTTGGTTCCCATCGCTTTAAAGAAGTCGGCAAATTCAGTTCCGATTACACCGCCGCCAATAATAACGAGACTTTCAGGTTTTTCTTTTAACTGAAGAATTTCTCTATTGGTTAATATTTGTGAGGCGTCCAATCCCGGGATAGGTGGAACAGCAGCTTCAGATCCGGAGCAAACTAACAAACGGTTGGCCTGATAATCCTGACCATCGGCTTCAATCGTGATTACTTCACCACGTTTTTCTTTGATCGTTGCCTTTGCCATCACCACATCAGCTTTGGCATGTTTCATTTTAGCGCCGATACCGGCCACCAATTTGCGAACCACCTTGTCTTTGCGAAGCATGATCTTTTTAAAATCGATGGAAATATTCTCCACATTGATTCCGTATTTGCCGGCTTCTTCAGCATATTCAAGCACTTTAGCCGAATTCAAAAGTGTTTTAGTTGGGATGCATCCTTCATTCAGGCAAACACCGCCCAGCGAACGCATGTCGAATATGACCACGCTCAATCCTTTGGCTCCGGCACGCTCGGCAGCTACATAACCCGCCGGACCTCCACCTATAATTGCTAAATCGTAAATTTTCATAAACCTATTTTTAGAAGCCCCCTCCAAACCTCCCCCGAAAGGGGAGGCTTTTGGCACTCCCTGACTTCGATTGTCAGTTGGATATTGGGCATTGGTTATTCAATATTGGTTATTTGAAGCCCCTCCAACCTCCCCAAAGGGGAGGCTTACTGCATCCATAAGTTGCAGTAAGAATCTGGATATTGGGCATTGATTATTCAAAATTGGTTATTTTTAGTTTTCTCATTTCGTCCGAAGACAAGAGCATCATATTTTTCAACATTCTCTCTCTGACGATTTTTCTACTGCTCTATTTTAGCCGGGGCGTTGCCCCGGGTAAAATTATACTGCACTTTCAGGGCAAGCCCAACTAGGAATCGAAGGCCAAAGCTTTCCCCCTTCGGGGGAACGGGAAGGGGGCTATTCTAATTTTTCAATCTGTTCTTTAATCTCTCTCAGGAACAGTGTTGCTTCGCCGCCATCCAGTGCCTGGTGATCGTAGGTGAGCGACAAACCCATCATTGGAACGAATCCGTAAACGCCGTCACCTAAATCTTTCGGACGTGGTACGATAGTACAAACTCCCAGAATAGCTGTCTGAGGAATATTGATGACCGGAGTAAACATTTCAACACCGTAATTTCCAAGGTTCGAAATAGTGAACGATGCTGCTTCAGGAGCCAACAATTCGGGACTCACATTGCCTTTTCTGCATTGTCCGGCGATGGCTTGCATCTGTGCTGAAAGACCTTCGAGTGAAAGATCATCGGCATTTTTAATCGCAGGAACCATCAGTCCGCGTTCGGTATCAACGGCCAAACCAAGATGAACTTTCTTGAACCATCGCATGCTGTCGCCAATAAAATGGCTGTTCACCTGTGGATATTTTTTCAGTGCTTTAATTACCGCGAAACATACCAGATCGTTAATGGTGATATTTTGTGATATTGTTCCGGCATCCAACGCTTTCTTATATTTTTTGCGTAATGCCATTATTACACGGGCATCGGCGCTCATGTGGTGAGTCAGCTGAGCCGAATTCTGTAGCGAAGTGTGCATCGCTTTGGCGATCAGCTTGCGCATATTGGTGAGTTTTTTCACTTCGAAATCGTCGCCATAAACCGGGTTGTATGAGATCAGATCTTTTGCTACTGCTTTTCCGCCCAAACCAGTAGCTGTTTCGCCGACTTTCAGTCCTTCAGCATTTGCTTTTTCCTGAGCCAGCGGAGTGAGTTTTGGTAAAGCCAGAGCTGCAGCCTCAATATCTCGCTCAATGATACGGCCTTCAGGACCCGAACCTTGAAGAATATGATAATCAACGCCTTGTTTCTCAGCGGCATTTTTTGCCCGGGGCGAGATTTTAATTTTACCGGATTGTTCGGAAACTATTTTCACTTCAGAAGCTGCAACCGGTTCGGATTTAACCTCAACTGCAGAAGCAACTTCTACAACGGGAGCAGCTGATTCACCACCTGGACGAAATTCAGCCACTGATTCACCAGCGTTTCCAATAACGGCGACATTCACCAATACCGGTACTTCATCGCCTTCAGCAAAAAATATATCGAGCAAAATACCATCTGCTTTGGCATCTTCTTCAAAAGACGCTTTGTCTGTTTCATACGAAAAAAGGATATCGCCTACTTTCACAGCGTCACCCTTTTTCTTTACCCATTCACCTAAAATACAGGTCTCAACTGATTGCCCCTGACGAGGCATTAATACCGGAATTGCCATATCTGATTTGTTTTAACAACTTTTATCAACTTGTAAACACAACTACAAACAGTATTATTGCATAAAACACTACTGATTCAAGAGTTAAAGCTAAATATTGTTTGACGCATCAAAACTATATTATTTTACTTGTACTTACAAGTTAAATTTTAAAAATGATTTTTATTTGTTACTTTTGGCTTAAATTCATACCGTTATGGCTGAAGAAAACAAAGTGCCACAGCACAAAAAGATATACGAAATCCTCCGAAAACACATTCTTTCAGGAGTTTATGAGGAAGGAAGTCTTTTGCCTTCAGAAAATGAGTTGTGCGCGGTTCACAATATCACACGCCCAACAGTTCGTCAGGCGCTGGAAGCATTGGTGAATGATGGATTTATCTCAAAAAAGCAAGGAAAAGGCAGTATTGTGCGGAAGCCACCACAGGACATTGGCATTTTGAGTATTTCAGGAACAGCTTCCGCAATCGGTCACCAATATCTGCAAACACAGATTCTCCAAAAACCTCAGATCAAACCCTGGCCTGAACATTTCCCTTTTGAGTTATCCGAAATTGAACTTGAATCGGGCTGCATTTATATGGAACGACTTCGTTTGGTGGACGAACTACCTGTTTTTTATGATATCAACCACATTCCAAACATCAATCTGCCCCGGTTTTCGAGCCGTTCGTTTGAGAATAAATCGCTGTTTGAAACCTTGCGTTCACAGTACCAAATAGAAATAAAAGGCGGCGAGCAAAAACTGAAAGCAATAAAAGCGGATACGCTTATTGGTCAATTGCTTAAACTTCAGGCTGGTGAGCCTGTTTTGAGTATTGAACGTAAATTAAATACCAACCGCGACGGATTTCATATTTACTCCACAATCTGGTTCAATTCGGCCAAGCATTCAATATTCGGGACGTTTTAGAAAAACAGGTTAGGATTTGGCTATATTTACGTGATACAATTCGTTCCGGCAGCAGCTTTGCCGGTTCATTGCATGAATTTAAAGTATTCACTTAAAACAAACTGACAACCATGAACCGACGCAATTTTATCCAAACAACAGGACTTTCGGCAGCAGGAATTAGCCTGACAGGAACCGGAATGGCAAATTCAAGATTTACTTCCAAAGCAGTAAAACGCCCAATTTGTGCATTTACCAAATGTCTTCAATTCCTGACGTTCGATGAAATGGGCGAAGTACTGGCCCAATTGGGTTTTGATGGAGCTGACATGCCGGTGCGTCCGGGCGGACAAGTCGAACCTTCGGACATAAAAGCCGGATTGCCGCTGGCCGTAAAAACACTGCGAAAATACGGGGTGGAAATCCCAATGATCGTAACTGCTATTACTGATCCTGGGGATAAGCGCTCTTTTGATACGCTTCAGGCTGCAGCCGATTCAGGAATAAAATATTACCGCATGGGCTGGCTGAAATATGAAGAATCGAAAACCATCCAGCAAAACCTCGACGACCACCGGAAAACCTTTGAAAAACTGGCAGAAATAAATGAAAAACTGGGCATTCACGGTGACTATCAAAACCATTCAGGCGCTTCGGTGGGTTCACCGGTTTGGGATATTTATGAGCTGATGAAAAATGTCAATCCGAAATACATGGGCGTTCAGTACGACATCCGCCATGCGGTAACCGAGGGTGGATATTCGTGGCCGCTCGGGATGAAACGAGTTGCCCCATGGATAAAAACCATCGACATAAAAGATTTTGTATGGGGGAAAACCCCAGATGGACTATGGAAACACAGTAATGTTCCGCTGGGCGAAGGCATGGTAAATTTCGATGCATTTTTGAAAGAATATGCCAAACTGAACGTTGAAGCTCCGATCAGTATCCATTACGAATACGATCTTGGAGGTGCAGAATTGGGCAAAAAGGAAACGACCATGAATCCGATGAAAATTTACGGAATGATGAAAAAAGACCTCAACTGGCTAAAGGAAGCCATGAAAAAACATCAGATTGAGTACTAAAATGGTTTTAATACCTATTTTTGCTGAAAGCTAATTTCCCCTAACCGGTCATTTTGAAAAACGAACAATCCTATACTGAACAAGAGTTGATCTCCTTATTGCGCAGTGGGTCGCAATATGCTTTCGAGCGATTGTTTGAAAATTACAGCCAGAAATTGTACAGGTTTTCTTTATCCTACCTAAAATCGGAAACTGAGGCGGAAGAGATTGTTCAGGATGTATTCCTGAAATTGTGGGAAAACCGCGATAAACTCCGCAACGAGACTTCTTTCCAATCCTACTTGTTTACCATTGCTTTTAACGACATCCGAAAACATTTTAACAAAAAAGCACGCGACGAACGTTACCGAACCGAGATCCTCGATTTTTTGTCGGACGAAAATCCTTCCGTTGAAACAATTCCTGATTTTGAAACATTGGTCATTAAGCTCGAATCGCTTATCGACCAGATGCCTGACCGACGAAAAGAAATTTTCAGGAAACGAAAAAAAGAGGGAAAAGCGGTGCGCGATATTGCCGGAGAGATGGAGATATCTCAGAAAACCGTTGAAAATCAGATTACAGAAGCCATGAATTATCTTAAAAAAGAGTTCGGGAAAGACCGGATTTCAGGATTGCTTTTCTTTTATGTCTTTATGGATTAAAAAAAGTTAATTTTCGGATAGGGGTTTTTCATTTTTCAGGATATAACGATCACAATTCAGAAATAAAATTGTGTTTCGTATGGATATGAAAGAACCGATTGATTATAAAATTCTCCATAAATTCGCCCTCGGAAAATATTCCCTGAAGGATTTCAAATTGGTAAGCCGCTGGTTTGAAGACAAAAACAACGAGGAAGATTTAAAAATTGCCATTCAGCAACATTGGTTCGAGTTTGCCGACGATTTCTCAGGAAACGAAAAAGACCTGACTTCGGTTATGAACCAACTCAAACAAAAAATTGCAAAAGAGCGGCCTGTTGTTCAATTCAGGAAAAGAATCCAAAAATTCTATAGCCGGGCAGCTGCAATTCTGCTACTTCCACTATTGCTCTATTCTGTCTATTCAACTTTCCAAAAAGTTAAGTCTCCTGAAATTTCCGCTTTAGTCGAGATCGTTTCTCCTCATGGCGCACGCACCCATTTCCATCTGCCCGATGGATCACAGGGTTGGCTGAACAGTGGATCAAGGTTAAAATACGAAACCACTTTTCCGGAAAACCGTAATATTCAACTTATTGGAGAGGCTTGGTTTGATGTAACCCGCAACGATAAAAAACCATTTGTTGTTAGTACAGCAAATCTTGATGTTCTGGTTTTGGGAACCAAATTTAACGTAGCCGCCTTTCCTGATGAAAAAGCGACCGAAGTGGTTCTGCAGGAAGGCAAAGTAAAAGTGAACGGGTACAATGGAACTTTCACCGTAGATATGAAACCGGATGAAAAATTTACCTACAACAAAGATTTACAATCGGGTACTATACAGGCCGTTAATGCTGATCAGTTTAGTTCATGGAAAGACGGATTGCTTGTTTTCAGGAACGAACCACTTTCGGAGGTTTTGAAACGTATTGGCCGGTGGTACAATGTCGAATTTGTGCTTACCGATCCTGAAATTGCCAAATTCAGATACAGGGCAACCTTTCAGGAAGAGCAAATAGAAGAAGTAATACGTTTGATTTCACTGACCGCACCCATCAAATATTCCTTTAACAAAAGGGAAGTGGGTGACGATGGTGTTTTCAAAAAACGGATAATTACGATTCAACGAAAAATATAAATACCACTGTTGAGATGCGATTTATAGCGTCTGATCTATCGCGTCTATCGCGTCTGAATTATAAAAAAAAATCAGGAAAGTATTGCGAGTACTTCCCTGACTAATAAGTGCAGCGAATAAAACGGTAAAATTTTAATTAACACTACAAATGTAAAACTATGAAAAAAATTCGAGAACCCTGGGTATGCGACAGCTATGCCCTCAAAAAATGCCTGGCAATGATGAAATGGAGCTTATTTTTCTTTTTTCTGAGTATCATACAGGTACTCGCTGTGGACAGTTATTCTCAGCAAACACGTTTAACACTGAAATTTAACCAGACCAGCCTGGAAAGTGTTTTGAACGAGATTGAGAATAAAAGTGAATTTTATTTTCTGTACAACCAGGATTTTGTCAACACCAAACAAAATGTTGATCTGGATGTAAAAAGCGCCAAGATTGAAGATGTTCTGAATTCGTTGCTAAAGAGCACCGACATCAAATACACCATCAGCGACCGTCAGATTGTACTCACCAATGCTGACAATGTATCCGGCCTCAACAGGTTGTCGGGGCAACAGATTAAAATTTCGGGAAAGGTGACAAGTGCTTCCGGCGAAGCTCTGCCCGGCGTAACGGTTGCCGTGAAGGGAACTTCAGGCGGAACCATTACCGACAACAACGGTAATTTCCAGTTAGCCCTCCCTTCGGATGCAAAAACCCTGGTTTTTTCGTTTGTAGGTATGAGATCTCAGGAAGTTGCAATTGCCGGTAAAACTACTTTCAATATCGTGTTGGAAGAAGAATCAATCGGACTTGATGAAGTAGTTGCCATTGGTTACGGAACGGCGAAGAAAAGAGATTTGACAGGATCAGTCGGATCGGTAAAAGCTGAAAATATCATTCGCTCCAACCCGGTTCAACCGGCCAAAGCCCTTCAGGGACAAGTATCAGGTGTAAATGTTAAAAAAATCAACTCACGTCCGGGATCGGATTATACGATTGATATCCGCGGTGTATCTTCCATCAGCTTCAGCAGCGAACCTTTGGTTGTAATTGACGGGGTGATGGGCGGAAAACTTAATACACTGAATCCAAGCGACATTGAAACCATGGATGTTTTAAAAGATGCATCTTCGGCTGCCATTTATGGTGCACGTGGCGCAAACGGTGTAATTATTATTAC
>CAMDGL010000181.1 GCA_945897845.1 Chitinophaga pinensis
AATTACCAAATCATCATCAACGATTTCGGAGAAAACTATTTCATCAGGAAAGCTGAAATTATTTCCCAATCCGGTTTCGGAAATTGCAACCCTATCGTTTGAATCAGATGAAGACTGGATCGAAATACGAATATATTCAATGAATGGACAATTGATTGAAAACATTCAGCGCCAGCGCTTTTCAAGAGGCAAGCAACAAATTCAGCTTCAACTTGGGCATTTAAGTGCCGGAACTTATCAGTTGGTAGCCGAGTATGACAAAATGAAGGAAACGATTCGGTTTGTGGTCATTTAACCATCTACGATTCAAAATCCATGTTCATCACGTAATCCATCACAAAATCTTCGTCTTCCGAAAGTTCGACATAGCACGACCGGTTTCGGATATCCTGAATGATCTGATCGAACTGCACCGATTTCATTGCAAGCAAAGCCCCTGTTCCTGAAGTATTTCCAAGTGAAATAGTCTTGTGTTCCATTTCTTTGGGCAACATGCCAATTTTAATAGCGCTCGCCAAATCAATGTAGTTTCCAAATCCACCGGCCAAAAAGAGTGCGTCCAAATCTTCAAAAGTGAGCGAAGCTTTTTTAAGTAACACTTTCACCCCGGCCATAATAGCCGACTTTGCCAATTGCACTTCCCGAATGTCCTGTTGAGTAAGCACAATTCCTTTGTTACCTGAAATTTCAGGAACAATTGCAAAATCTTCGGAAAGCAAACCATCGCTTTGAACCAGTTTGTTTTCAACCAGATGAGCAACCACATCAATCAGTCCCGAACCACACAATCCGGCAGGAGCTGCATTTCCAATCACACTGTACCCGTCGGCGCCAAAAACACTGATAGCGCCTTCAACAGCGCTCATTCCACAGCTAATATTGGCCCCTTCAAAAGCCGGACCGGCAGCCGTGGCGCAACACCAGATTGTTTCAGGAGTAACAAGCGCCAGCTCGCCATTTGTACCGATATCCATGAATAAAAACCGCTGATATTCGACTGAAGGTTTTATGGATGCAATTCCGGCAACGATATCCGCTCCGACATACGCCGCAATCGAAGGAAGTATCTTTATTTCAGCTTCAGAATGGCAATGCAGATCCAGTTCACGGCCTTTCAGGATTTGCTCATCGACAAAAGCAGGTATAAACGGAGCAAGCGCAATGGGCAACGGATCAACGCCAAGCAATAAGTGCAGCATCGTAGTATTCCCGGCGATGCTGATTTTGACCAACTCGTTGGCTGATATTTCAGCAATTTCAATAAAATGATCAAGTTGCAAATTAATCACGTTCAGTATTGCCTTCTGAAGCGTTTCAAGTCCACCTGAAGTAGTTGCAGCATAATTGATTCGCGAAATTACATCGGCTCCATATTTCGTCTGCGGATTTACAACCGCCCGGGTTTCAATAATGGCACCGGTAATCAGGTTGACGAGGTAAAAAACAAGGGTGGTAGTACCGATGTCGATGGCAACTCCGTGGGGAAAGTATGACAACCCAACCGAATCGCCCGGATTAAATGGCACCGAAGTGGTATGCGCATGTTGTTCGACCAAAATTTTAGCTTCCCGTTTTTCAGGAAGTACAATTTCGATATCGCCTGTAACAGGATAAATACATGAAGTTACATCTCCCTCACCTTTCACGTAAACCATGCATTTTCCACAAGTTCCGTTTCCTCCACACGGCGAATAAATTTCAAATCCATTCTCCTGAAGTTCCTTTAAAAGCGTATTTCCCTGTTCTGAAAAAATGGTTAAAACGGTGTTTTTCTGAAGTATTTTGATTTCCGGCATAATTGGTCTGCTTATCTTTGGATTGAAGTCGCTAATATACCAACAATCAGGAAAATCAAAGCAGGTTTCAACCATCACACAGTACAATTGATAAAAATTCAGATCCAGATTTGTAACCACCGGAAACTTTGTATCTTTATAGAATTCAAATACGTATCAAATAATCAGACAACTTAATACTAACAAATATGAAAAACAGTTTGACCTTCCTTCTGTTACTTTTTACCTTTTCCGGTTTGTTCGGACAAACTGATTGCAGGGTAAAAATTCTTTTTTCGATGAACAAGAGCTTACCACCGAGTTATACCTTTAAAACGGATCCACAGTTGGATGGTGTAAAATACGCATGGTCCTTCGGAGATAATACGTATGCTGATTCGCCTTCGCCAACCCACACATTCAAGGTTACTAATTCCTATGTTGTATATGTAAAAATGACCGATCAAAGCGGGAAGATTTGCTATGGCGAATTGAAAGAACGGTTTGAAGGTGGAACAGTTACCACACCTCCCGTTTTAAACATACTTTCGGGCAGGGGAAAAGTGAAAAACATGGCCTCTACTGAAGGTTGCGGACTTGTGATTGCCCTTGAAAACGGGAACGTACTTGTTCCGGTTGAAATGTTATCCAACTTCCTGTTAAAAGAAGGTCAATACCTAGAATTGGCTTACGAACTTCTCAGGGATAAACCGTCAGGTTGTTCTGCCGGAATCTCAGCCAGAATCCACAAAATTGCTGAGATTATTCAACCCACCATATGCAGGGTTCCCATTACTTTCACGAAAAATAATACCACTCCGACAAGCTATACATTCAAAACCAATACACAACCGGAAGGTGCGAAATTCTATTGGTATTTCGGCGATGGAGGAACATCTGAATCAGCATCCCCAACTTATGCCTACAAAAAAACTAATTCATATTTAATCAATTTAAAAGTTGTTGACTTAGCCGGTAAAGTTTGCTACGGCGAATTGAAAGAAACTTTCGTTGGAGAAACGACTCAGGAATGCAAAGCCTATTTTACAGCTACCAACAAATTATGGTCTGATCCGTCGATGATGAAAAAAATGGCATTTTCCAATTTGTCAACAGGTGAAATCAAGGAATGCCTTTGGAATTTTGGCGATAATACCACCAGCAAAGAACTAAGGCCAACCCACGAATATGCTGCATTTGGCGAATACAAGGTTTGCCTGATCATCACAACTGTTGCTGGCTGTAAAAGTGATTATTGCACAACAATAAAAGTTGAAGGAATGCCAGCGGTTACCGGCTGTAAATTCGATCTGGTAGTTAAACCAAAATCTGAAACGCCCAATGCATTTTTATTCTATGCAATCAGTCAGGCAGAAATAAAAACCTGGAGCTGGAGTTTCGGCGATGGCCAGAAAAGCGATACCAAAAACCCGGAACATGCCTACGAAAAAACCGGCACTTATGAAGTATCCTGTACAATTACAACTGTAGCGGGATGCACCGAGACCCGAACCATCAGACATACTGTTTTGGCTGCACCGCTCAAAACATGTACCGGCGCAATCAACCTGACTCTTTATGATCCGACGGATAACAAGTGCAACGGCAAGGCTACTGTTAAATTACTGGATGAAAACGGAGCGGAAATCAGCAATGTAAAATACTTATGGTCTGACGGACGGACGACCAGCACTGTTGAAAACCTATGTCCCGATAAACCCTATACCGTTCAGGCAATTATCGAAAATAACTGTCAGAAAAACACCTCATTCACCCTTCTATCAAAACCGATCTGGCGTGCATCTACCATCAACGGACAAAATAATTTCACAGTCATTTCACCCAAAGAAGGAGTTAGTTATGAATGGAATTTTGGCGACGGAAAAGTTTTAACCGGTGCCGAAGTAAATTACAACTTTGAGAACGACGGAGTATATGAAGTGGAGTTAAAAGCCGTTGTTGGAGGCGATTTTTCGGAATATTCGCAACAGGTAGTTGTAATGAAGAGCATTACAGGAACTGATATCATTAACCAGTCAGAAATAAAAATATATCCGAATCCTGTAAAAGAGATGCTGCGAATTAACTTCGGGAACCCGGTTCAAGGCAATCTTTCTGTCGAAATTATGAATATTGCGGGGAAAAAGGTCCAGTCACAAATTTTAAATGCTGATGGATTTAGTCATGCAGAAGTAAATGTTCAGAACCTGAGAACAGGCATCTATTTTCTCCGGATAACAAATGGACAGCATTCAATTGCTGACCGGAAATTTGTTAAAGCCGACTAAAAAATCAGTTAAAGGTTAAAGGTAAAAAGTTAAGCTCAACCAGTTAATAAAATTGGTTGAGCTTTTTATTTCTGGGGAATTTGATTCCATGATGCTGCCAGAATAAAAAATCCATTACCTTTGTTCGTCATTTCACGAACAACGAACTATGTCGAAAATAATTATTACGGAAGAACAGAAAAAAGTTGCCCGTTATGCCAAGGCGATGGGTCACCCAATCCGCATGTACGTGCTCGAATTGCTCTCGAAACAATCATGCTGTTACAGCGGCGATTTAACCGAATACCTCCCGATTGTCAAATCAACCCTTTCGCAACACCTGAAAGAATTGAGAGATGCAGGATTAATTCAGGGTGAAATTGAAGCTCCACGTATTAAATATTGCCTGAACCGGGAAAACTGGAAGGAAGCACAGGATTTGTTCCGGAAATTTCTGAAAATGGATATTGAAGAACCAATACAAAAATGTCAATAAAAAAAATAGAAATCATGGAAATTAAAATCTTAGGCACTGGTTGTCCAAAGTGTAAAACACTCGAAAAAATCACCCGCGAAGTGGTGGAGCAGAATGGCATTGATGCCACTATTGTCAAAGTGGAAGATATCATGCAAATCATGAAATTTGGTGTAATGACGACGCCGGCGCTGGTTGTAAACGGAAAAGTAGAAATCAAAGGACGTGTTCCTTCCGCAGATGAAATCAAACAAGTTTTAACCAAATAAAGCACTCAGTATGAAAAATATCTTAGTCTTCAGTTTTGTCATCATGATGTTGATGAGCAACTTTACAGTCAATGCACAAACTCAAAAGAAGGAAACTGCAGGTTCGGCCAATAAAGTAGAAGCTTACTATTTTCATAACGCTTCACGCTGCGTTACCTGTAAAACGGTTGAAGCCGAAGCCAAAGCTGATTTGGAGAGCCTTTACGGAAGTCAGGTAACTTTCAAGGCATTAAATCTTGAGGATGATACAACAAAACCAATTGCAAAAAAATTAGAGGTTTCAGGTCAAACACTCTTGATTGTAAAAGGCAATCAGAAAATAAACCTGACCAACGAAGGGTTTATGTATGCCCGCACCAACCCGAAAAAATTTAAATCAATCATCAAAGAAAAGGTCGACAAACTCCTTGAGTTATAAACTATGGAGTTTTTAACCAACCTTTTAGAAAACAGCACTATGCCGTGGGTATCGGCATTGGTGCTGGGTTTAATGACTGCAATCAGTCCTTGTCCGTTGGCGACCAACATTACTGCGGTGGGTTTCATCAGTAAGGACATTGAAAACCGTAACCGTGTTTTTATCAACGGATTACTCTATACATTGGGGCGCGCAATTTCATACACAGCAATTGCCCTCATCATTTATTTCGGAGCAGATCAGTTTAAATTTTCAGGATTTTTTCAACTATACGGCGAGAAAATATTAGGCCCGCTGCTCATCGTCATCGGTTTGTTTATGCTGGATGTAATTAAAATCAAGTTTCCCGGAGTGAGCGGACTGACATCCAAAATGGAAACCAAAACCAAATGGGGCTATTGGGATGCCATTTTGTTGGGAATGATTTTCGCCCTTGCTTTCTGTCCATACAGCGGTGTGCTTTATTTTGGGATGCTTGTCCCGATGACCGTAGCAAGCGCTTCAGGATTGTATCTTCCCATCGTTTTTGCACTGGCAACCGGCATCCCGGTGATCATTTTTGCATGGATACTAGCCTTTTCGGTAGGTTCACTCGGGGGCATTTACAACAAGATGAGGAATTTTGAAGTTTGGTTCAGACGGGTTGTGGCCGTGCTGTTTATTATCGTTGGTATCTATTACATTATCAGGGTATTCTTTTAAAAAAATTTGATTTAATTGTTCGTCATTTGGCGAACAGCAGCAGTAGATAAAACATGGAAAAAGGAAAAAAAATAAAACTCATTGCCTCCGTTGTTATAATACTCCCGGCACTAATCGTGCTGTATTATTTCCTTCAGCCATTGGTCGATTATTTAACCTACCAGCTTTTTGGGTTAAATGCCGAAACACACCTCGGGGCATCAATCAATTTCTTCATTTATGATACCATTAAAATCCTGATTCTGCTGTTTCTCATCAGTTCGTTGATGGGTCTGGTAAATGCCTATTTCCCGGTTGACAGGCTTCGTATTTATTTAACCACTAAAAAAATGTACGGTCTTCAATACTTCTTTGCATCATTATTTGGAGCAATTACACCTTTTTGTTCCTGTTCATCCATTCCACTTTTTATCGGCTTTGTAAAAGGCGGAATACCGCTCGGGGTAACATTTGCTTTTCTGATCACTTCGCCTTTGGTAAATGAGGTTGCCGTAGCCATGTTCCTTGGTTTATTCGGTATAAAAGCGACCCTTATTTATGCCATAAGTGGAATATTGCTCGGAACTGTTGGTGGATTTGTACTTGGAAAGTTCAAACTAGACCGGTATTTGTCTGACTGGGTAAAGGAAATTCAGGCCAATTCGGAACAGGAATCGGAACAATGGGAAATTGACCGGACTCCGTTTATCGACCGACTGCCCATTATTATCCGCGAAGGCTGGGATATTGTGCGGAAAGTTTTGTTGTATGTAATTATTGGAATTGCAATTGGTGCGGCCATGCACGGTTATGTTCCTGAAAATTTCTTTACCGAATATCTTTCAGAAGATAAATGGTATGCTGTTCCGCTTGCCGTAATACTAGCCGTTCCGATGTATGCCAACGCCGCAGGTATTGTACCTGTAATTCAGGTTTTTGTAGCCAAAGGCGTTCCGCTGGGAACTGCCCTTGCATTTATGATGGCTGTCGTAGGTTTATCGTTGCCCGAAGCCACACTGCTCAAAAAAGTAATGAAATGGAAACTCATCGGTATTTTCTTCGGAACCATCACTGTGTTTATAATATTACTTGGCTATCTATTCAACTTCATACTATAAATAAAAAAAAAATGGACAGAAGAATCGCAATGAAAGCTGCAGCCGGTATAATAATTGGAGGCGGAGCCGGTCTTTTTACTTTGACCAATGCGTTTAAACCTGAAGTGCAATCCGCCGAAAAACCTCAAAAGCTGGATTACAAACCAGACGAAAGCGCATGGAAATACGCCCGACTTGACCCTGTCGTTACTGCCGGACTGGCGTATAATTATTACAGCGAGGGAAGTTGCATGTATGCCACCATAAAAAGTGTCGTTTCGCAATTAGCCGAAAAATTTGGCGAACCTTTCACCTCATTTCCGGTGCATTTATTCAAATACGGACATGGCGGTGTTGGCGGATATGGTTCGGTATGCGGTACGCTAAATGGTGCGGCAGCATTAATTGGCTTATTAATTACCGATAAAAATGTTCAGGATAAAATGATTGCCGATCTTTTCAGGTGGTACGAAAAAGAACCGCTTCCGGCATTCAGCCCAAATACTCCAGCCTACGACTATTTTCCAGTAAAAAGTGTTTCAAGTTCAGTTTTATGCCATGCTTCAAACACAAACTGGTGCAAAACTGCGGGTTTTAAGGTTGACAGCAAAGAGCGCAAGGAAAGATGCAGAAGAATGACTGCCGATGTAACAATGAAAGTTGCCACCTCGCTCAACGAAATTTTTGAAAATGCGTACATAACAAGAGTTCAAACGGATGAAACGGCGAATGCCTGTCTAACATGCCATGGAAGCGAAGGGAAAGTAAACAATACTGCTGTAAAAATGAATTGTAATTCATGTCATACTGAATCAGTCGGGCATCAAGTTTTTGCTGATATACATTATAAAATGATGGAATGATAAGATCATAAATCAATTAAAAACCTTTAAACATCAATTTGTTATGAAAACAAAATCACTCGGTTTTATCGGTGGCGGCAGAATCACCAAAATTTT
>CAMDGL010000182.1 GCA_945897845.1 Chitinophaga pinensis
TTCAAGCTGAAACGGAACACTTCCAATGATCTGAGGATAGATCATGGGTGAAAGTTCAGCGCCGGGATTTACATCAAGCGTGATGCCAGCCAATGCTGCCAGTCCACCCAGTCCGCCCATTTTAGATTGACTGTCGCCCATTTGGGGAACCATCACCGTAGAGGCGGTATATTCTTTTGCCGACAGCAGTGCAACGGCAACTCCCAGTATTGCTCCTGAAATTACAGCTATTACAATGGTTCTGCGCCCATTCCACATGGTTTTGACCAGGGCAAGGAGATCGATTTCATCGTCAGCGATGTGTGCAGGCTTGACAGGAGTTTTTTGTTCGGACATATGCTAAATGTTGAGGAGTTCCCTTCGACAAGCTCAGGGACCTAATGAGTGATATGTTAATTTTGAGTAGAGACACAATTTATTGTGTCTGAGTTATAGGAAAAATTTATTTATCCACAAATTTCACAAATAGAAAACACAAATTCACGCAAATTTAAAATTGGCGAATCCGTTTTATTTCGCCAACTGATTAATCAGCAGATACAATGTAAGCACAGCGGTTAAGCTTTGCGTTGTTCTTGACAAAGCGCTGTCCCAGTCCGTTTTTTTACCATCTCCGGTTATCTGCTTTTCAGGTTTCATCTGTAGGCTGATTATAGAGCCTGATTCAACATTGGGGTAATTCCGAATAAATAGAAACCGTTTGGTTGAAAGCATCTGGTCGTTGGGTAGAGTAACCGTTACACTGTTGCGGTTAGCTTTTTTCTGGAACCCTCCTGCAAAATTGTGGATGTACCAACGGGCTGATTTTGATCCTTGGTAAATGACGTTTTTTATATTATTGTTTTCAGGATGAATTGAATATTGCGCCATCCGGGTTCCGTTTTCACGAATGGTAACGGTGTTTTCCAAACGGTTGATGTTTATCACATCTCCTTCGAACAGGATAGGATCTGAACTAAGGTCTTCGGCATGAAGCATTGCCTTTCCAAGATTCATGCTGATGTTGCCCCGGTTACGGTAAGTTCGGAAAAGCTGGCTTCCTAAAGGATCGGCAGTGCCAAGCAATCCACCTGCCATTTTGATAACCTCACTTAATTGTACCTGTTTCGATTCTATAACATACGTTCCCGGATAATTTACTTCTCCGTTAAGTTCAATGGTACGACCAAGTGAAAATTCCGGGGTTAAACGAACCACCACCTGATCGTAAGGTTGTAATTTGAAATTTTGCGGACTTACAACCTGAAAACTTGAATCTACCTGAATGGAAATCATATCCAATCTGGTTTTTTCAGTAGGAGAAAGGATGGTACGGAATATTTCGACCCGGTTAAACGCTGCACCTACTGTAAATCCTCCTGAATTGGTCAGTACATCGCGTACCGAAAGGCTTGGGTCGTAAGTGAAACCGCCTGGTTTTTTAACTGCACCAAATACCCTGACTTCGCCCACATTGGTATAGGTTGTATTATCGTAAATATTGAGCTGATCACCCGGCTGAAGTTGAATGTTTTCAGCATCGCTGAGTTCTATCCGGATGTATTGCATTTCAACCGGATTTAATAAGTTCCGGCGGAATATATAAGCAACCGGATAAACGCTGTTTTTTAATCCTCCGGCCATTTCGATGGCTTGTTTTACCGTGAATCTGTCGGTTAAAGCGAAAGTTTTTTCGAAAGGAACTCTAACCTGACCATTGACTGCGATGGTAGCGACATCACGGTAAGTTGCCTGATCCATGATTTGAACCTTGTCGCGTGGCTGAAGTGTAAAATCTTTCGCACCGGCCTGTGTTCCGGGGAAAGGAATGGTTAGTACTTCAACCGTTTGATCGGGTCTTGTGCGTTCGATAAATAAAATATCCGTTTTGGCCTCAAAGGTAGGTTTGGCATTTCCGAGCAGGCTGCTGAGTGTCGGATTCGACAAGAGGTCGTATCTTCCGGGGTAATAAACACTTCCTTCCACAGTGACAAACTGATCCATGGGTTTGCCGATTGCTTTTATCCTGACGACATCGCCATTGATAAGCGGCACTTTTGTTTTTCCTGTCTGAACATCTTCAAGATTGTATTCCAAAAGTCGCTGTTCACCGTTGACATACCGCTGAATCTGTACAAAGTCAGGGAAAACATCCATCTTCACATTGCCTGCATAGCGAATCAGGTCAGTCAAAGTTTCATTGGACAGCATTTCGTATGCCATTGGTCGTTTTACTGCACCTTCAATTGAAACCAGCAATTTGACTACCGGGACAAAAATGATGTCGTTGTTTTGAAGATCGAACCGGAACTGAGCAGCCGGATCGTTCATAAAGGTGTAAATATCAATGTTTTTGCGGATACTTCCACGGATGAGCTGAATGGCGCGCACAGATCCGATTTCGGTTGGGCCGCCTGCTGCTGATAAGGCATTCAGGGCAGAATTCAGGGCAGAGATATTAAATCCGCCGGTTATTTTAGCTTCACCAAATACATTGACCATGATGGTGCGTGCAGTTACGATGGTCACCGCAAGCTGATCGGTTCTAAAAGTATAGGAAGACGACAATCTGTCTTTAATCACTTCACGGGCTTGTGCCAGGGTCAGCCCTTTCAGGAATATTTTAGCAACTCCTGAAGGTTGGATGGAGCCGTCAACAGCAATCTTTTGTTGGATATCGGTTTGGGAAGCGCCGAAAATGGTAATGCGGATTTCATCGCCATCGCCCAGTACATAAGTTTCGGGAGCCTGCGCGCCATCGGTGGTGCGAAATACATCCAGTGTCTGATCTGAAAAAAGGGAGTGTCCATATATGTTTGTACCACCTTTTTTTGCTTCCGATGAGAGTATCACACGCTGTGAAGCCTCGGCAGCCGCTTCCTGCATGGTGGTTACCGGTGCCACTGTTGCAGGGGTATTTGTTTGCGCAGCTGGAGCAGTATTGCCAACTTGGGGAACCGCTTGCGGTGTGTTTATTATAATTTGCTGAGGGGCATTGTTCCCTGCTTTTTTTTCTGCCTGAAGTTCATCCAGAACGGCAGTTACCCTGCTCTGGTATTGAGGAAGTTCAGCCGGTGGAATGTTTTCCAGGTCGATTCCTTTCTGGAGGAGCCTTACACGGACTTCACTCTCGGTCAGACCACGCTTCTGTAATTCAGCCGTTATCTGTGCCATGATGGCTGGAGTAACCGTTTGTGCCTGAACTATCATCGTTCCGAATATAAAAAAAGCGGCAACCAAGACCAGAATGAATAAGTGCTGCATTTTTAGGATAGGTGATTTCATACGTATTTAATTTATTTTTTTTATTTATTATCGTCCGATTTCCAGATCAGCAAAACCGGTTTATTGTTGTAAAACTGAAACATTTCTTCTTTGGTCAGTATAATGTATTTGATTCTGCGGCTAATAAATGTTTCTGCCTTTTCAACCAGCGTATCAATGAATGGACGATCAAGGTTGTCACCGACCAGGGTTAAGTCGATCATCTTGGAATCTTTCCCGATTGCGAAATCACCTGTCAGATAAGCTGCCTGCAAATCACCAATCTGAGATGTTACCTGATCTATGATTTGGTCGATACCGATGAATTTTTTCAGGATATTATTAATGTCATCAAACAATGGATGCCGGATGTTTGCTGAGAACATTTTTTTATTCCCCTCAATTGTTGTGTCAAGTAATCCTGCATTTTCCAATCTGTTCAGTTCTACCCTTATCGAATTGGTGGATTCGCCAAATTCGGTTTCCAAACTTCTCAGGTAGCTCTTTGTCTGACTGTTCAGGAAGAATTTAAGCAGGAGTTTGATGCGGGTCTTGGATGTAATTAAACTTTCGATCATTTTTTAATGACAAACGATTTTTACTGATCGTTTATATTGTTGTGAAGATGATTGTTAAGTGTTGAATTTGAGCGATTTAATTTGAGCATTCAGGCTGCTTTCTTCAGAGCTTCGCCCCCTCAGTCACACAGCAAGAGTGAGCCTTAATTTAAAAACAGGCAATAATTGAAGGCCTGCAATTGGGTATTGAACGACAAAAATAATGTTTTATTCTTTGGTGTCGAAAGAATTTGAGTACAAAAGTAACTCAAATAGCAATTGCTATTTAGTAATGTTAACAAAAAGGTTGTTTTTTTAGCGAAAAATTAATTTTATCGCAGCGAATTCGAATTTGAAGAGATTTTTCGGACATAAAAAAAGAGGACAACTTTCGTTATCCTCTTTCGTGGGCGATGAGGGATTCGAACCCCCGACCCTCTGGGTGTAAACCAGATGCTCTGAACCAGCTGAGCTAATCGCCCGATTTTGTTTTTTTGAACGCGCTTTGTTTTTTAAAGCGATGCAAAGATAGACCCATTTTTGAAATGTGCAAACAAAATAATTAAAAAATCCTATAAAACTTCAGCCACTACAAAATTGCTGCCACCCACAAAAACCAAATCGTTTATCTCAGCATTTATTACTGCTTCGGTGAGTGCCTGACGAACAGACGGATAACATTTTCCAGTCAAGCCAAATTTGGCAGCTTTGGCCGAAAGTTCTTCAGGATCGGTTGCACGTGGTATGGCCGCTTTTGTGAAATAATAGTTCGCATTGACCGGAAGTAGTGATAAAACTTCATCCTGGTCTTTGTCGTTGACCATGCCAATCACAAAGTGCAGCTTCTTCCAGGCTGTTTGATTGATTTGTTCGACCACCAATTTTATGCCAGCCGGATTGTGCCCGGTATCACAAATTGTGAGCGGATTGTACCCGATAATCTGCCACCGACCCATCAAACCTGTATTCCGTATAATGTTCGTCAATCCGCGACGGACAATTTCTACCGATAAATTCCATCCTTTTTCGTTAAGAATATCGATGGTTTTTAATACCGTTGGTGCATTGTGCCGTTGATAAATGCCCAACAAATCCAATTGTAAATCAGCATAAACCACCTCGCCATTGCTGCGAATGTTAAGACTTTGCTTTCCATCCATGGTCAGCATTCCATAAGTTGATTGGTAATATTGACTGGCAAATGTGAGCGGCGATTCTGTTTTGCCGGCGATTTGTTCAAAAACGAAATCCGTTTCAGGTGATGATTCTCCAATTACTACCGGAATGTTCTTTTTAATTATTCCTGCTTTCTCAGTTGCAATTTTCTGCAATGTATCGCCCAACAATGCCATGTGATCGAAACTGATGTTGGTAATGACCGACACGTCAGGAGTTATAATATTGGTAGAATCGAGCCGGCCACCCAGCCCAACTTCTATTACAGCAATATCAACCTGCTGCGTTCTGAAATAATCAAATGCCATCGACACGGTCAGCTCAAAAAAAGATGGTTCCAGTTTTTCTGTTTCGTTTTTCTTCAGGAAAGATTCTGTGAACTGCACCACTGCTTCTTCTGTAATCATTTCGCCGTTTATGCGGATCCGTTCCCTGAAATCTTTCAAATGCGGCGAAGTATAAAGTCCGGTTTTGTAGCCTGCTTCCTGCAGAACTGATGCAAGCATGTGCGAAACCGACCCTTTCCCATTTGTTCCGGCCACATGAATACTTCTGAAAGATTGATGTGGATATTCAAACATTTCATCCAGGCGGATTGTATTGTCGAGATTGTCTTTGTATGCGGCGGGGCCAGTGCGTTGAAACATTGGCAATTGACTGTATAAATAATCAAGTACTTCCTGATAGGTCTTCATCCCTTCAAATCTTATTAACAATTAACTTCGGCAAAGTTGAGAATTAAAGCGCTATGAAAAATACAATACATCCGTTTTTTTCTATTTTTATCGAAACCTTAAAGCAAAAAACAGGATGGCAACTAAAAAGCAAACTAAGATTTTCGTACTCGACACAAATGTGATCTTGCACGACCATACTTGTATCTATCAATTTCAGGATAATGACATTGTGGTTCCTATTACAGTTTTGGAAGAACTCGACAAATTCAAACGCGGGAACGATCCCATTAACTTTCAGGCCCGCGAGTTTGTGCGCGAGTTGGACGAAATTATTGGCGATCAGCTTTTTAACGGTGGAATTAAACTTGGAGCCGACAAAGGGAAACTGATAGTGGAAACTGGTAAACCTTTTTCTGAAGAACTTAAACAATCATTTCGTGAAGACATTCCTGATCATCGTATTCTTGCCATCACTATGTATATCGCCCAGAAATTCCCGACCCGGCCTTGCATATTGGTTACCAAGGACATCAATCTGCGCATGAAAGCCAAATCGTTGAAAATTCAGGCGGAAGATTATTACAACGACAAGGTTAAAGACATTCAAATACTTAACAAGAGTGTTACTGAACTGGTAGATTTTGACGATGCTTTGATTGAAAAATTATACGGTGAAAATTCGATTCCGGTTGAATTGATGGGTCTGGCAAAAACTCCGGACATCAACGAGTATTTTATAATGAAAACAGATAAAGCAAGCGTTTTAGGTCGTTATGATGGCGGACTGAAAAAAATGGTTAGGGTAGAGAAAAAAACCGCCTACGGAATCAAACCCAGGAATGCTGAACAGACCTTCAGTCTCGATGCACTTTTTAATCCTGAAATAAAACTCGTTGCACTTACCGGAAAAGCGGGAACAGGTAAAACCTTGCTGGCTTTGGCCGCGGCGCTCGAACAGCACAAGAACTTCGGACAGATACTGCTGGCTCGTCCCATCGTGGCTCTGAGCAACCGCGATTTGGGATTTCTACCCGGCGATGCTCAGGAAAAAATCAGCCCTTATATGCAGCCGCTTTTCGACAATCTTTCTGTAATCAAACACAGCTACAATCAACGAAGTACCGAATACCAAAAGATTGAAGAGCTTTTAAAGGAAGAAAAATTAATTATCACGCCGCTGGCATACATCCGCGGACGTAGTTTGTCCAATTCGTATTTTATCATCGATGAAGCACAAAACCTCACGCCGCATGAAATAAAAACCATTATTACCAGGGCGGGCGAGGGAACCAAACTTGTTTTCACGGGCGACTTGCAGCAAATCGATTCGCCTTATCTCGATATGAAATCAAACGGTTTGGCATACATGACCGAGAAGATGAGAAATCATGAAATTTTCGCACACGTCAACCTGATCAAGGGCGAGCGTAGTTACCTTGCCGAACTCGCCAGCGATTTACTTTAGTTTATTTAAACAAAATACAATGAACCTCGAAATACTTTGTACACAAGTTCAGGAGCTGGCCCGCGAAGTTGGTCGGTTTATTTTTGATGAACGCCTGAAATTTACAGCCGAAGACATTATCCACAAAGGGAAATCAGACATGGTTACTTATGTGGATAAAACTGCGGAAACCCGTATTGTTTCAGCTCTTCGCGAATTGCTGCCCGGTTCAGGATTTATTGCTGAAGAAGGTACGGCTGCCGATAATGGCGAAAAATACCGTTGGGTGATTGATCCGCTGGATGGAACCACCAACTATATTCATGGCATTTCTCCCTTTGCTGTAAGTATCGCCTTGATGGAAGATCAGGAGATCATAATGGGCGTAATTTATGAAATCAGCCTGAACGAAATGTTTTACGCATGGAAAGGCAGCAAAGCATACCTGAATGGAAGCGAAATTCAGGTATCAAAAGCTGCAGCCACTGCGGATGCGTTGATTGCCACAGGTTTCCCTTATTACGATTTTTCGAAACTTGATCGGTACATGGATGCCATGAATTTTTTCATGCGCAACTCACATGGAATGCGCCGTTTGGGATCGGCTGCCGCAGATATGGCTTATGTGGCTGCCGGAAGGTTCGAAGCGTTTTACGAACACGCCCTGCATTCGTGGGATGTAGCTGCCGGCATCATCATCGTAAAACAGGCTGGAGGCAAAGTTTGTGATTTTCATAAAGGGGAAAACTATTTGTTCGGCAGCGAAATGATTGCCTGTAATGCCAATTATTTTGATGAATTTTACACGATTGTGAATAAACATCTGGGGTAAACATTTA
>CAMDGL010000183.1 GCA_945897845.1 Chitinophaga pinensis
GAGTTAGTTATTGCTAATATTGAACTTGTCTTTCAAAACAAAGAGAAAGCCAAACGAGCGGTAGAATTAATGATTGCCAACAAAGAACTTGTCTTTCAAAGCGAAGAGAAAGGGAAACGTGCCGCTGAATTAATCATAGCCTTGGCAAATGCCAAAAAAAACGAACAAAAATATAGTACTATCTTCACCTCAATGTCAGAAATGGTGGTTTTGCACGAGTTGGTCTTTGACGAGAATGGGGAACCAATTAACTATCGCATTACCGACTGCAACGAAGCCTTTACAAAAATAACGGGCATATCGCGAAATGCTGCCATAGATCGGCTGTCCACCGAAGTTTACGGGACTGAGGAGCCACCTTATCTCAGCGAATTCTCGGAAGTGGCTCTCACGGGCAAACCTAACCATTACGTGACTTACTTCCAGCCCATGCACAAACACTTTTCTATTTCAGTGATAAGTCAGAAAAAGAACCGTTTTGCCACGGTAACCACCGACATTACCAAACTCAAACAATCCGAACTCTTACTTCAGGAAAAAAACGAAGAGATAGCTGCTCAAAACGAAGAATTGGCTGCTCAAAACGAGGAGCTTACTCAAGCAAATCAGGAATACATTGTTGCCAAACAAAAAGCCGAAGAGAGTGAAGAACGGTTTAACCTTGCCATGGAGGCATCAAATGATGGTTTGTTTGACTGGAATCTGGAAACCAATGAAATTTATTACTCCCCATCATGGAAGAAAATGCTCGGTTATGAAGACGATGAACTACCCAATGATTTTTCGGTTTGGGAAACCACCACCGACCCAGTGGATGTAAAAAAATCATGGGAACTGCAACAAAAACTTATCAATAAGGAAGTTGACCGATTTGTTTTGGAATTTAAAATGAAACACAAAAATGGTCATTGGGTAGATATTCTTTCAAGGGCAGAAGCCTTCTTTAATGAAACCGGAATAGCGATCAGAATTGTAGGTAACCATACTGACATCACCGAGCGTAAGCGGGCTGAAGAAATACTTCAGGAGAAAACAGAAGAAATAGCTACACAAAACGAAGAACTGAATCAATCGAATCAGGACCTTATTGCAGCCATTGAAAAAGCAGAAGAGAGTGAAAAGCGCTTTCGTCATACGATCGAAAATTCTCCTATTCCAACCGTAATTGCTGATAATGATGGGAAATTGATCTATTTAAATAGGCAATTTCTTCAAACCTTTGGCTATACACTTCAGGATTTATCCTCAATTGAAAAATGGTTCGAATTAGCTTATCCTGACCCGGAATACAGAAGTTTTGTATTAAATGATTGGGGCCAGGAGGTTGAATTTTCGATTAAGAATGATGTCCCAACAAGGTATAAAGAATATGAGGTAAGCTGTAAAAACGGCGAAATCAAGAGTGTTTCCCTTTCAGCTTATTTTGAAAAAGAAATGACAATCGGACTATTCCAGGATATTACCGAACGCAAAAAGGCGGAACTATTACTTCATGAAAAAGCAGAAGAAATTGAAGTCCAAAACGAAGAGCTGAATCAAACAAATCAGGAATTATTGATTGCCAGAGAGCTGGCCGAAGAAAGGGAAAGGTTGTTATCTAAAATTGCTGAGAACTTTCCCAATTCATTTGTGTCAATAATCGAAAAGGATTTGACAGTTGGTTTTACGGGTGGTCAGGAATTTAAACGACAGAATCTAAACCCCAACGATTTTATAGGTGCAACACTTGAGACGGTTTTTGGAGAGTTTACCCCAATTGTGAGAGAAAACTATTTAAAAACGTTTGATGGAATTGAAACATCCTTTGAGCTTTTTATCAATAATCAATATCAGCTCTACAAAGCGGTTCCATTATTTGATGAGCAAAATAATATCATTCGGATTTTATCAGTTGTCGAGAATATTACCGAACGAAAGCTTGCAGAACAGGAACTGAAACGCATTGAATGGCTTTTGACCACCAGGCATCAGCCATCTGATATGCAAACGCTTGCCTATAATCCACCTTACGGTGACCTGATTGCACTTAACACCAACCGGCTCATCCTCGACTCGGTGGGCGAGCATACACTTACCGACATTGTAGGCGATTATCTCAACCTGCTCGATACCTCTTCAGCAGTGTATGAGAGAAACGGCGATTATGCACTGGGAATATTTTCCTCAGGTTGGTGCCGTTTCATGGATGCCGCCTCCCGCGCTGTATGTAGCACCAACGATAACAAAGCGGCACTGGACTCCGGACGATGGCACTGTCATGAATCCTGCTGGTCATGTGCTTCTAAAACAGCCATAGAAACAGGACAGCCAACCGACATTGAATGTAATGGAGGTATCCGCCTATATGCAGTGCCGATCAGGGTTGGTGATGAGGTGATTGGCGCAATCAATTTCGGTTACGGTGACCCACCACGTGAGGAGGCTAAACTCAGGGAACTGGCATCCAAATATCACGTTAATTTTACCGAATTGCGAGCCCACGCGATGCGATATGAATCACGCCCACCATACATTATTGAGTTGGCAAAAAACCGACTTCTTTCCTCGGCGCGACTGATCGGCACGATTGTCGAACGCAAACAGGCAGAAAAAGCATTAAAAGAAAGTGAAGAAAAATATCGCCTGGCTGAAATAGATTTGCTGGAAGCACAACAATTGGCAAATATTGGGAGTTGGCATTGGGATATTAAAACAGGTCTTGTAACATGGTCAAAAGAGCTTTTTAATATAAACGGGCATAATCCCGACATGCCGGTACCCGCTTTTGCTGATATGGCAACCTACTATACCGATGAAAGCTGGAAAGTGATAAATGAAGCAGTAGCAAGGACTTTTAATACCGGTGAACCCTACAACCTTGACTTTGAAATGGTAAAACCTGACGGCACTATTATATTTACAAATACCCGAGGTTGTGCCAATTATGATGAAGCAGGGGAAATGGTAAATTTACACGGTACAGTTCAGAACATCACCGAACGAAAGCGGTTGGAAGATGTGCATGCTTTCCTGAGCACTTCAGGCTACCCGGGCTCCAACGAAAATTTCTTCGAATCGCTGGCAAAATACCTGGCCCAAATCCTTGATTCGGAATACGTGTGCATCGACAAGCTCGAAGGCGATGGACTTACAGCACAAACGGTAGCCATTTATAACGAGGGTAAATTTGATGCCAACGTTTCGTACACACTTAAACAAACCCCTTGCGGGGATGTGGTAGGTAAAGCCATTTGTTGCTTTCCCGAAAATGTATGCCAGTTATTCCCTCAGGACGAAGCGCTTCAGGATTTGAAAGCACACAGTTATATTGGAACCACGCTATGGAGTTTCGATGGAAAACCCATCGGGCTGATTGCCATTATCGGGCAAAAACCTTTGAAAAATGCAGTTTTTGCTGAAAACGTTTTAAAGCTGGTGGCTATTCGTGCCGCAGGTGAACTGGAACGCATGCAGGCAGAAAAAGCCCTAAAGGAAAGTGAAGAACGTTTCAAGAACATGTTTGAGCGGCATAGTTCGATTATGTTGCTCATCGAACCGGAATCGGGAAGGATCATAGGAGCCAACGAAGCATCTGCCGGTTTTTATGGTTACAGCAAGGCTCAATTGCTTGCAATGCGGATTGACGAAATTAACATCCTCTCGCCCGAACAAGTTAAAATGGAACGCGAACATGCAGTTCACGAAGAGAGGAGTTATTTTGTATTCCCACACAGGTTGGCCAACGGCGAATTGCGCATAGTTGAAGTTCATTCGTCGCCAATTGTTTTTGAAGATCATCAAATACTTTTCTCCATCATACATGACATTACCGATCGAAGAAGGGCTGAAGAAAAACTGCTTAGAAGTGAAAAGGAATTAAAAAGAGCTCAGCAGATTACCCACATTGGCAGTTTCCATATTGATTTGTTAACAAATGAGGTTACCTGGACAGAAGAATTATATAGGATGTATGGTTTTAATCCAGAACTTCCACCACCGCTTCTTAACGAAAGTCAGAAGTTGTTTACGCCTGAAAGTTGGCATCTCCTATCAACCTCAATTGCAAATACAAGTGAAACCGGAGTTCCTTACCAAATTGAACTTAAAACCATAAGAAAAGACGGTAGCAATGGGTGGATGTGGGCACGGGGAGAAGCTATTATAAATACTGAAGGGCAAATTACGGAAATCTGGGGTACTGTGCAGGATATTTCCGAACGCAAACAAATCGAAGATGAATTACAAAAAGCCAAAGAGCACGCAGAAGAAAGCGATCACCTCAAATCAGCCTTCCTGGCCAATATGAGCCACGAAATCCGTACGCCGATGAATGGTATTCTGGGTTTTTCCGAATTATTGAAAGAACCCGGACTTACTGGAGAAAAGCAGCAAGAATATATCGAAATCATAGAGAAAAGTGGCGTTCGAATGCTTAATATCATCAACGATATTATTGATATTTCGAAAATTGAAGCAGGATTGATGAAACTTTATATCAGTGAATCGAATGTAAACGAGCAAATCGAATACATTTATACTTTCTTCAAGCCTGAAGTGGAAGACAAAGGAATAAAGCTAACTTTCAGAAATTCACTGACGGCCAAGGAAGCAACGATCAGATCAGACCGCGAAAAACTGTATGCCATCCTAACCAATCTTGTTAAAAATGCCATTAAATTCACCAATAAAGGTTCTATAGAATTTGGGTGTGACCTTATTTTAGAAACAAGGCATGACTTGTCTCTACCGCAATCATCCAATCTGCAATTTTACGTGAAAGACACTGGAATTGGGATTCCAAAAGACAGGCAGTCATCCATATTTGAACGTTTTATACAAGCTGATATTGCCGATAAAATGGCCCGACAGGGCGCAGGATTGGGTTTGTCAATCTCAAAAGCTTATGTGAAGTTGCTCGGGGGCGAAATTTGGGTAGAAAGCGAAGAAGGCATTGGAACAACTTTTTATTTCACTTTACCATACAATGCTTTATCTGAAGAAAAAAATATTGCTGAAAAAGTTGTTCAGGAGCAAGATGAAAAGATTCAGATTAAAAAACTAAAAATATTAATTGTCGAAGACGATGAAATATCTGAAATGCTGATTACTATTAATGTAGAGACGTTTTGCAAAGAAATTTTAAAAGCAAGAACCGGCTCTGAGGCTGTTGAAGTTTGTCGCAATAATCCAGACACTGATTTAATTCTGATGGATATCCAAATACCTGTATTGAACGGACATGAAGCAAGCCGGCAAATCCGACAATTCAACCAAGATGTTGTCATCATAGCGCAGACTGCTTATGGTCTTTCAGGCGACAGAGAAAAGGCAATTGAAGCGGGTTGCAACGATTATATTTCAAAACCCATTAACAAAGATGAATTACTTTCGCTAATACAAAAGTATTTTAAGAAATAAAAAAAACGAATATATGTGTAAACAAATGAAAAATAAGCACTTACCTTTAATGAAGTGTAGCGGGCAATAGGGTTTCCCGTGGTATTTGGGCATTCTGCCTAGTGTCATGTCAACGTTATCCTGTCAAAGGATCGTCACCCTGAACTTGTTTCAGGGTCTCATGACAGAAGGGATGCCGAAACAAGTTCGGCATGACGTTGTGACAAGAGTTGGTTGACACGACACTAGTGTAAGATGCTGACGTTGTGAGTCAAAGTATTAAATGATGTATCTGGATATTTTCAGACTGTACTATTTTTTACTAAAGAAAATGCCTAAGGTTAAAGTTGTAAGTCCTTGCAATGGCAAAAGGATGCTATTGTATGTATTAAAGGCCTTAATAATAGTTTTCTGTTCAGTTATTATTAGGTTTTGGTTTTGTTGCAAATGAATAATAGGGACAAGAAAGGCTGAAAGAAACAATATGACGAGAAAGAAATAGGACATTCCCATAGCAAGACGAAAGTAAAATAAATCTATTTCCTGATCGGATGACTGAGCTGAGACTTGTATTATTAAAACACCAATCATTAAAGATAGTGGCGGCGTGAGGTATTTAAACAACCACTCCCAGACATCACCCTCGTGTTGGCCATACCTGCCAATTCTTGCTTCCACAAAGTATATAATGAAAATAACTGCTGATACAACCAGCCAATGTAGTACAAGCTTTTTTCTGGCGGTAATGAAATTTATTTTTTTCATAATCATTGATTTATTAGACTTACAAGAGAAGATGTCTGGCGAAAATGTTGTTGTACAGTTAGTTTGTTCGAAGTGTCGATTATGGGAACTTCACCAATGTCACTTTGGTAAAAATGATAGACTAAAATCGTCATGGTTTTATCATCTAAGCTTAAATCTTCCAAATCAGTTGGCAATGAACTGTAACTTTTATCTATCAGATGCGACATTTCATTGATCCCAAATTGTTCAGTACTAATTGCAACTTCATTAGGCGATACAATACAAGCTATTATTCGGAAATCGCTCTCTGTAGCAAAGAATATAACTTTAAAAATTTGATAAAGTGAAAAATTTCCAACACGACCAGCCTTTAAGTTCCAGCGTTCTTCATCAGGATTTATTGGCGAACCGTTTTTGTTAATCTTTTCTATGCCGGTTGTAATTGCAAATCCGTAATCATTGATGTAATAATAGTGCAAACGCCCTTCATATCCTGCATCTTTAAAACATTTTGTGAAAAATGTATCTACCTGTCCCATGTCATCTAAATCAGGCCGAAAATGATTAATCGAAAATTTTGAGGAAGGGAATGGTGCTGGATTTGGGAAATAATATTTTTGTATCTGAGGTTTATCTTCTTTCATGCTGAGCAAACGTAAAGGATATGTTTCAAAATTGTTTCCCCCCTTAGATAGAGGGATTTTTTTTTGTAGTGAAATGTATAATTCGCTGCAAGCTTTAGCATTAATCTCTTTTCTAAAGAATAAATCTTTATGAATTACATAACTGGAAACATCATGGAAATCTAAACTGTCAGGAGCTAAATGAACTATGAAACTGTCATACGATTCATATAATAACTTTTCATTTATAATGGGAACCTCGTTCTTGGCAATAAATGAAAATTGAACATATTGCGAAATCAAGTCTAGAGCTAATTCCAATTTATAATCTTGAGAAATAGTAAAATGGCTATAATCTATAGAATGGGTCTCGACATTTGGCGCAATATTTTTAGATATATTAAATTCAATTGGTATGGAAAAAAGCTCAGAATAGTATTTTAAGGAATCAAAATCATATATGTTTCTTTCTTTTGCTGTATAATATATTCGTTGAAAATCGGGATATAAATTTCTGCTGAAAAGAGTATTAAATTCTGATTGTAATTTCTGAATCTCAAATTTAAGCGAATTACATGAATTCAGATTTGCTCCTATGAGAACATAATATGGATTGTATTCCCAAAAGGAGGTATATAAAGGAAATTTTGCATCGTTAAAATATTGAATAGATTTTGCCAGAGTTGCTTTCCAAATTAATAAAATGCTTCTGTTAATTTCGGTTTTATTGCGAAATAATAATCGGGCTTTGATCAAGTATAGATATGAAAATGTAAAATTTATAAGTGATTCATTTTTCCTGTTAAAACCTGTATCTATTATACTTGTCAATTCATTTTCGATATATGGAATTATTTTGGAGATGCGGTGAGTAGATATTGAATCAAAATACTCACTTGTGAGTGAAAGATTTATATATGCTTGTGCTAGCTTTAATGAATCGTTTGCGTTTTTTGAATTTGATTTTAAATTGAAAACAAATAAGAAACAACAAACAATTAAACTTTTAATAAGAACTTTTTTCAAACTAGTGTTAAGTTAATTTTGATATGACGGTTTATTTGTGTACATTTGTCAGAAAAACTATGGTACTTTACACAATTAAACTAAGCAAATCTGAGGTTGAAGAGCTCGATAAAGTAATAAGCAAAGGGAGCCATTCCTCACAAGCCT
>CAMDGL010000184.1 GCA_945897845.1 Chitinophaga pinensis
CAGATACAAAGGCCATATGACAATAGGGGGTTTCGTGGAACTTAAATTTACGGTTATCTGTACACTAATAGGTGTTGGCTGGCAGTAAAGCACAATGCAATCAGTCAGTTGCACAAGTCTTAGCCACTTTGGTTAATGATAAAAAGTTACATATAGAAATTTATAGTTCTAATGAACCAATAGGATGAAAGATACAGAGAAAACCAATATGGAACTCCTTCGCCAAAAAGCCGAAGAGCAACTAGCTTTGCATGCTCCCCAGTCAGGTTATTTGCTGCAAACCGAGGCTGACCCACTCAAACTGATACACGAATTACAAGTGCACCAGATTGAACTGGAAATGCAAAACGAAGAACTCACAATGGCTAAGCAAAAAAGTGAGAAAAATTTCCGGCAGCTGGCCGAAAGCTCAACTTTGATTGTGTATCGTTTGCTATTCAAACCCGAATTAAAATTCGACTATGTTAGTCCTTCAGTAACGGCGATTACTGGATATACGCCGGAAGATCATTACAACGATCCGCAACTGGGATTCAAGCTGGTTCATCCCGACGACAGGATTTTACTTGAAAACACGACCAGATACAATAAAGGGGAACCACTCGAGTTGCGATGGATAAGAAAGGATGGTCAGGTAATCTGGACTGAACAGCGTAATGTTTTGGTGTTTGATGAAAACAATGAACCATATGCCATTGAAGGAAATGCCAGTGATATTAGCGATCGTAAAAACATGGAACTCGGGCTACGTAAAGAAGTTGAACGGAACTCGTTATTGCTCGGTTTATTTACAAAGGCTCCCGTTCTCACAGATAAAGAACTCTTCGATCAGGCACTGGATATAGCCGTTCAAATTACCGAAAGTAAGATTGGTTTTTTTCATCAGATTAGCGATAACCAGAAGGAAATTATCCTCACAACCTGGAATGATGAAGCGAAGAAAAACTGCAACACCCTTTTTGACAATCATTATCCGCTTATGAAAGCCGGGAATTGGGCAGATTGTGTAAGGCAAAAAAAACCGATCGTCTATAATGATTATCCAACATCGCCAAATAAAAATGGATTACCTGAAGGACATGCCCCGGTTGGCAGAACAATGAGCGTTCCGGTTTTAGCTGATGAAAAAGTACAGTTAATTTTTGGCGTTGGCAATAAAATTTCTGATTATACCGATTTGGATGTAGTTCAGATACAAGCTGTCGCAAATGAATTGCATAAAATACTTGAAAAACGAAAAGTAGAAAAAACCTTACAACAAAGCGAAGAGCGCTGGCAATTTGCCATCGAAGGAAGTAATGATGGCATCTGGGACTGGAATATGCTTACCGGCAATGTTTTTTTCTCCAACCGCTGGAAAGAGATGATCGGCTATGGACCCGACGAACTGGAAGGAAAACTGATCGAATGGCAAAATCGTGTTCATCCTGATGATATAGAAACAGTTCTGTTCAAGCTGCAGGAACATTTTGAAAAAAAAACACCCGGTTATTCAGCCGAGCATCGCATGTTGTGTAAAGACGGATCATGGAAATGGATACTGGACCGGGGAAAAGTTTTAGAATGGTCTTCTGATGGGAAACCGTTACGTATGGTCGGTACTCATTCCGATATAACTGAGCGGAAACTAGCGGAGTTTAAATTAAATGAGGCAGAAGTTCAGTACAGGAATTTGGCTGACTCTGGTTCTGCTCTGATCTGGACAACGGGCACCGATAAAATGTGTAATTATTTTAACGGGCCATGGCTAACATTTACGGGAAGAACATTAGCACAGGAACTGGACAACGGCTGGGCCGAAGGAGTTCATCCCGAAGATTTTGTCAGATGCCTTGAAACGTATGTATCTGCATTCGATAAACACGAAAGGTTTGAAATGGAATACCGTTTGCTCCATTCAAGCGGTCAATATAAATGGATATTGGATTTGGGTACACCAAATTATAACAGCAGAGGTGAATTCCTCGGCTATATCGGTCATTGCTTCGATATTTCGGAACGCAAACAGTCTGAATTCGCATTACTGGAAAGCGAAGAAAAATATCGGAATATTTTTGAAACTGTGCAGGAAGTTTACTTTGAGGCTTCAATGGACGGAACGCTCCTGGAAATTAGCCCTTCTATTACAGAAATTTCAAAAGGACAATTCAGCAGGATTGAAATGATAGGTCATTCTTTTTCTGAGATTTATGCAAATCCTGGCGACCGTGATATATATATATCAAAATTACTTGATCAGAAAAGAGTTAACGATTATGAATTGTGGCTGAGGAATAAAGATGGTTCAAAAATTCCTGTTGCAGTTTCTTCCGCACTTTCGTTTAATTCCAACGGCAAACCAATAAAAATAACCGGAATCCTTCGCGATATTACCGAACGCAAAAATGCTGAAGATCTACTGAAGGAAACAATGAAAAAGCTACACGAAACAAACCTTCACCTGGAAAAACGTGTGGAAGAACGAACGCAGGAATTGCGTCAGCTATCGAACCTTCAACAGGCCATTCTCCGCCATGCAGGATTGGCTGTAATTTCCACGTCAGCCGAAGGATTGATAGAGCAATTCAACTATGCAGCCGAAGAAATGCTGGGCTATAAAGCCGCAGAGGTTGTTGGTCTTTACACACCCATTCTGTTTCATGATCAGCAGGAACTTGCAAAGTTCTCCGACAAGCTGAATCTTGAAACCGGGGAAATTGTTCCTTCCGATTTTGGTCTGTTCCAACATATTTTACAGAAATCATTAAATCGAACCAATGAATGGACTTATGTTCGTAAAGAAGGAGGTAAAGTCCCGGTTAATCTTACCGTATCATCCGTTAAAGATTCCGAAGGAGTGTTGCTGGGATATATCGGAATAGCGATGGATATTACAAAGGAGAAGCTGGCAATTAAAGCCTTGCGCGAAAGCGAAGAACGTTTTCACAACATGTTCTGGAACCATTCAGCTGTAATGATACTTGTTGATCCTGAAACCGGAGAAATTCTTGAGGCCAACAAAGCGGCGGAACAGTTCTATGGCTATGCTTTCAACAATGGCCCAAAACTCTTGATTTCCGATCTCAACACATCATCTCCTGATCAGGTAAAAGAGGAAATGAAGGATGCAGTTCGTGATCATCGCAACTATTTTGTTTTCACGCATAAACTTGCTGCCGGAGATAAAAGGACCGTTGAAGTGCACTCCACGCCTATTGAGGTAAGTGGGAATACAGTCTTGTTCTCCATTATACACGACATTACCGAACGCAGATTAGCCGAAGAGGCGTTAAAGAAAAGTGAGACCGAAAACCGTGCCATCATCCAGGCAGTGCCCGATCTGATGTTTCGTATCAATCGAGAAGGCACATACCTGGATTCCCATAGCCATAATGAATCATCATTTTACGTTCCTAAAGAGCATTTTGCAGGTAGAAAAGTAAACGAAGTATTGCCCCCCGATCTGGCCCAACAATCCATACAAGCCATCGGGGAGGCATTTACCACAGGTGAAGTGGTGCAATACGAATATTCGCTTGCTGTTCAGGGAAAGGACCTTTATTTTGAAAACAGGATAATTGCCATTTCTGGCGAGGAAGTACTTTCGATTATCCGCGATATTACAGATCGTAAAGGAATGGAAACCGCCCTAAGAATGCAAAGCGAAGCGTTCGAATCGTTTGCACTTTCCATTATAATAACCGATATCGAAGGTCGGATTCAGTGGGCCAATTCAGCATTCTCTTACCTTACCGGGTATTCTGTTGATGAGGCCATCGGGAAAACACCAGGAGAAATGGTAAGTTCAGGGAAGCAGGATAAGGATTTTTATTCGACATTCTGGGAAACGATATTAACTAAAAAAGTTTGGAAAGGCGAACTAATAAACCGCCGAAAAGACGGAAGCATTTATTATGAGGAGGAAACCATAACACCAGTTCTGGATGCCCAGGGAAACATTTCCAGCTTTATTGCCATCAAAATCGATATCACCGAACGCAAAATGCTTTACCAGGAACTGGCTGACGAAAAACGGAGATTGGCCGATATTATTAAAGGGACCAATGCCGGAACCTGGGAATGGAATATACAAACCGGAGAAACTTCATTTAATGAAAGATGGGCGGGAATGCTTGGTTATACCCTGGATGAAATCTCACCCGTAAACATCCAAACCTGGATGAAATTTGCCCATCCAGACGATTTAAAAGCGTCAGGCAAATTATTGGAAAAGCATTTTAAAGGTGAACTTGATTATTATTCGTTCGAATCGCGGATGAAGCATAAGAACGGTGAGTGGATATGGGTTCTTGACAGAGGAAAAGTGCACGAATGGGAATGTGAAGGCAAGCCACTCCTGATGTCGGGGACACATCTGGATATTACGGAATGGAAAAAAGCCGAAGCGGAAATGTTATGGAATAAATCCTTCCTGGAATTAATGTCCAATTCATCACCATTGGGATTTTTAGTGGTTGATAACCGCACAGACGATATTTTGTATTTTAACCATCGTTTCTGTAAAATCTGGGAAATCCAGCATATTGAAGATCAGATGCAACGTGGTGAACTGAAAAACAACGACATTATCCCGCATTGCCTGCCTGTTCTGGCTGATGTGCCGGCTTTTGCCGAATCGTGCAAACCGTTGCAGTCTGAAGCAAACCGGATTGTGCTTGAAGATGAAATTGCTTTTACTGATAATCGCACTGTTCGCCGTTTTACTACCCAGATCAGAGGTGAGAATGACGAGTATTACGGAAGGTTTTACATTTTTGAAGACATCACAGAACGAAAGCATACTGAGGCTAAACTGCGCGAAAGTGAGGAAAAGCACAGTGCGATGATTTCCAACATATCAGATGTAATTGGAATCATGGGACTCGATGGTTTGGTGAAATATAAAAGTCCGAATATTGAAAAACACTTCGGATGGAAACCGGAAGATTTGATTGGAACAGATGCATGGTTAACCGTAAGTCCTGACGACCTTGATCGTATCCAGACAGAGTTTTACAACCTTATGCAAGAAGATAGATCCACTAAAACTGTTGAATACAAATACAAGTGTAAAAATGGTAGCTATAAGCCAATAGAATTAACTGCAACCAACCTTGTGAATAACAGTATTATAAATGGGGTTTTACTTAATTACCACGATATTACTGAGCGAAAACTTGGAGAAGCAGAAATTATACGATCGAAAAACGAAGCAGAGAAAAGCAACCTTGCCAAGAGCGAGTTTCTTTCGCGTATGAGCCACGAACTTCGTACACCCATGAATTCGATACTGGGCTTTGCACAATTAATGGAAATGGGAGAGCTAAACCCGAAACAAAAGAAAGGGGTAAGTCATATTTTAAATAGTGGAAAGCACCTTCTCGAATTAATAAATGAGGTTCTCGATATTTCGCGCATCGAAGCAGGTAAACTCATACTTTTGCCAGAAAAGGTGCAGGTAGGAAAAATCATTCATGAAATGCTCGATTCCATTCAGCAGCTTATCGTTTCGAGGCATATAAAGATCGAACTGAACATTTCGTCAGGCGATGAGCAACCTATAATTGCCGACCGGCAACGGCTTAGGCAGGTTTTGTTGAATTTGCTTACCAATGCCGTGAAGTACAACAAGGAAGGCGGAACCATCACCATATCCACTTCAGTTCTGCCGCAAAGCGATGAAGGCGATGCTTTTGTACGGATTTCGATAAGTGATACCGGAAATGGAATTTCAGAGGTAGACATGGCAAAAATTTTCACGCCATTTGAACGCATTGGTGCCGAAAAAACCCAAACCGAAGGCACAGGTCTTGGATTATCCGTGGTAAATAAATTAATGAATGCAATGGATGGAAACCATGGTGTTGAAAGCATACCCGGAGTAGGAAGTACTTTTTGGATCGAGCTTCCTTTGGCCGGAAACAAAAAAAACCGCAAACAACTGAAAGAAGAGAATTTAAAACTAACTGCCGATTTAGGTATCGCAAATACTGAAATCGGATTTCAAAACGAAGAAAAAACAAAACGTGCCGACGAACTGAAAGTTGCAAATATTGAACTTGCCTTTCAAAATGAAGAAAAAGGGAAACGTGCCGATGAACTGAAAGTGGCAAATATTGAGCTTGCCTTTCAAAATGAGGAAAAAGGAAAACGTGCCGACGAGCTGAAAGCAGCAAAAGCAGAGGTTGATTTGTTGATCGATCAAAACCGGAAACAGGCCAATGAGTTGGATGATTCGAATAAAGAAATCTCCTTCCGAAAAGTGATATCCTCACAACCTACTAGAGCGCAATTTGCAAAAACCGGAACAATTTTATACATCGAGGACAATGAATCGAACATTGAACTTATCCAGCAGACACTAGTCAGTCAACGTCCTGAAATACGGTTACTGAGCAATATTACCGGCAAGGAAACTGTTCGTCTGGCGATTGATTATGCTGCAGATTTAATACTTCTCGATCTCGATTTGCCCGATTTGCATGGCAGCGAAGTTTTAGAGCGGTTGAAAGCAAATGAATTCACGAAAAATATCCCTATTGTTATAATCAGTGCCGATGCCATGCCGCATCAACTTGAAAAACTGATGCAAGCCGGAGCCAAAGATTTTATTACCAAACCAGTCGATATCATCGCCTTTTTGAAGGTGGTAGATGAATGGATTGGGAAAAAGAATTACTAAAATGCAGGCAATATAAATCAATAAACGAATAAGAAGAAACATGAAATGATTGATTCAACTTTAAAAAATGCAAACATTCTGATTAGTAGATGATCAGATTGCAAATATTGATTTACTGGAAGGTCTTCTGGAAATGCAGGGTTACAGGAATATAAAAAACACCACCGATCCACGTGAAGTAGTTTTGCTTTTTAAAAGCTTCAAGCCCGATATCATCCTGCTCGATTTGTCGATGTCGCATCTATCAGATTTCGAAGTAATGGAACAATTGAAACAGTTTGTTCCGGACCATACATTTCTTCCTATTCTGATACTTACTGCTGATATAACAAAAGAAGCAAAGCTAAAATCGCTTGATGCCGGGGCCATCGATTTCTTAACCAAACCCTTTGATATGATTGAAGTAGGTTTGCGCATCAAAAACATGATTCATGCCGCTTATCTTCAGCAAAAAGTACAAAACCAGAATCAGATTCTGGAAGTGAAAGTAAAAGATCGAACACTGGAGCTTGAGAAAACAAATTGAGATGAAGGTAGCTAAGGAAAAAACGGAAGAAAGCAATCGGCTAAAATCTGCTTTTTTGAATAACATTACTCACGAATTCGAACTCCATTGAATGGAATCCTGGGATTTGGCGAAATAACCTTCGGGAGATTAAAACATTAAGATACACACTGACAGCTATTATTTACACAAAATACTTTACCAGTTAATCCACTATGTAGTAAAATTCACTAACCAGGGTGAAATAAGTGTTGGTTATAAAAGGAATGAACACGAATTTCATTTTTTCGTAAAAGACTCAGGAATAGTCATATCAGAAGGAAGGAAGGAAGGAAGGAAACTATTTTTGACAGTTTTAATCAGGAAGAAGATTTCAACACCCGGGAATATGAAGGTAGTGGATTGGGTTTGTCAATTACAAAAGGATTTGTGGAATTATTAGGAGGTAAAATCTGGCGTGATTCTGAAAAAGGAAAAGGTTCGACATTTTATTTCACGATACCCACCTTGCAACAAACGGTCTAGAAAAATGACCGAATTAAAACTAACACTACGGATACCACCGCCTCAAAACTGACAATTCTCGTTCCCGAAGACGATATGTTAAATTTCATTGTGATCAATCTACTTTTAAAACATGAAATAATTCAGACCATCCACACAGTAATGGTCTCGATGCAGTTGAAATATGCCGGAATAATCCTGAAATAAAGCTTGTTCTGATGGATTTA
>CAMDGL010000185.1 GCA_945897845.1 Chitinophaga pinensis
AGATAAGTGGCAAAACCTTCATTCAGCCAGATGTCGTGCCAGCTGGCCAATGTAATGTAATCGCCAAACCATTGATGGGCCATTTCATGGGCAACCAGTTCGAAATCAAGATGTGTCATAAAACTCATGGTTTGGTGTTCCATTCCGCCACCCCAGCCAAACTGGGCATGTCCGTATTTCTCGTCGGCAAACGGATAGGTAATAAATCTGGAACTGAAATATTTCATGATATTGTTCGTTTCGTTCGCTTTTGATTTTGCAGTAGCGAGGTATTCCGGATAAATGTAGTTCAGAATTTCTATCCTTTTCCCGTCAGGCAAATCCACAAAGTCGGAATAGGTTTCATAATTGGTAACAGCAATGCCAATAAGGTAAGTCGCAATCGGGTGACGGTGTTGCCAGTGTGCGGTGCGTTTTTCTCCTGAAATGTCATCTGAAATCAGTTTTCCATTGCTGGCAGCTTTATATTGGACGGGACACTTTATGAAGACATCGATCGAATCAATTTTATCCGCCAGACTTTGCTTGCAGGGCCACCAATCCCGCGCTCCGTATGGTTCCGACAAGGTCCAGAGGATGGGTGTGTTTTGATGTTTTGAAACGACAAATGAGCCAAACCCGGTTTCAGGAGGCGAACCATGATAAAAAACCTCCACCTCACGAAGGCTGTTTTGCTGGATGTTTGCTGGAAGTGTAATCCCGATTTTATTGGATTGATGCTGAAAAATAATCGCATTTCCTTCAAAATGAACGGAATCAACAATTAGTGGAGAGGCAAGGTCAAAATGAATTTCAGGAATATTCTCCTTCAGGAATTTAACTTTTGAAAGTACCGATCCTGAAATGTATTTTTCAGCCGGATCGACGTCAAAGATTAACCGCTGATAGACCAAATCATACGAAGCGTAGTCGGCAGATTCGATGAAAGACGCCGATTTCAGGTACGACCGGCCTTCGCTGAAAGCCATTTTATCATTAAAATCAGGATCGGAAACCTGAGCCGGTGCATTTTGAAATGCAATTATTAAAATCAGAAAGAAAAGCTTTTTCATCTGGCAAATGTTGTAATTCACTTTAGGAATTATATCAATATTCGACGGTATAATCCCAAACGAAGATACATATTAACCATTTATAACCATATAAGGTTGATATGGTGGTTCCGGAAATGGAGCAACAATATAAACAGGAACAAAAAATGAAAAAAATCGTTTAATTTGTATTATGACACAAATATTAAAGGATATATTAAATTTAGGCGTATCAGAACGCATATTAATGGTTGAAGCCATTTGGAATAGCATTCCTGAGAATGAAGTAACATTGGAGCTTTCAGATGAAACAAAGCAATTATTAGATGATCGTCTGGCAACTCATGAGGATAATCCCAATGAAGGTTCTTCCTGGGAAGAAGTTAAATCCCGGATCAGAAATCAGTTCTAATGCACAAGCTAATTATTAAGCCATCTGCCGAATTGGATGCAACGGAATAAGAATGATACTGTATATGTTTTAGCAATAATCCACACAAGTCGATCTCCAAAAATCTGGAAGAAAAGAAAATAATTCCTCAAACAGGACAATTTCAATACCGCAGGATTTTATAAATATTACTGCTACAAATGAAATAGATTACCCTATTAAACACCGGTTCCGAAAATGTTTCCTACCTTACGTTGAATTTAAAATAACATGATCCAATGGCAAAGAAAAAAGATAAAAAAGCCAAACTGATTGAAACATTCAATAAGCCGAAGCTTAAAAATGCAATCCTCACAATTTATTACGATCAGCCCGAACGAACTTACAATTACAAACAAATAGCCGATCTGCTCCAGATCAAAGATCCCGAAATTGTCAAACTGGTTTTTGTAGTATTGGAAGAACTTGCCGAAAGTGACAACCTTCAGATGGTTCAGCGCGGCAAATACAAGCTTAAATCGCGCGGGGGAAGCATTTCAGGAATTGTTGACATTCAAAGACAAGGTTTTGCATACATTAATTCGGAGGAAGTGGATAAGCCGGTGTTGGTTTCGGCCAAAAACCTTAACCACGCGATGGACGGCGACAAGGTGAAAGTGCATCTGTATGCCATGCACAAAAAACAACAACCTGAAGGCGAAGTGGTTGAAATTATTGAACGTGCCAAATCTGTTTTTGTCGGTACAATTTCCAAATCGCGCAATTACGCTTTTTTGATTCCTTCAGGAAAGTCTGCCTTCGACTTGTTTATACCCAACGAAAAGCTGAACGGTGCACAGGACGGCCAAAAAGCCATCGCCCGGATCACCGAATGGCCGGCAGGTGCAAAAAATCCGTTCGGAGAAATTATTGAAGTATTGGGCGATGTGGGCAATAACAATACTGAAATGCACGCCATTTTAGCTGAATTCGATCTGCCCCTCCGTTTTCCGGATAATGTGCTGAAAGCTGCCGAAAAAATACCGGATCAGATTCCTGAAGAAGAAATAGAACGTCGTCGCGACGTGCGCGGAATAACCACATTTACCATCGACCCCCACGATGCCAAAGATTTTGACGACGCACTTTCGCTGCGCAAACTCGAAAACGGGTTTTGGGAAGTGGGCGTTCACATTGCCGACGTATCCTATTACGTTCAACCCGGATCAATTTTGGATGAGGAAGCATACGACCGTGCAACTTCAGTTTACCTTGTTGACCGGGTGGTCCCGATGCTTCCGGAGAAACTGTCGAATGGCGTGTGTTCACTTCGGCCCAACGAGGACAAGCTTTGCTTTTCGGCCATCTTTATATTGAACGATGAAGCAGAAATCCAGAAGCAATGGTTTGGGCGAACAGTTATTCATTCCGACAAACGATTTACTTACGAAGATGCTCAGGCTATCATCGAAAGCGGAGAAGGCGAGCTTAAAGATGAAGTACTTACCTTGCATCGTCTGGCAGTAAAAATGCGCGCAGCCCGTTTTAAAAAAGGCTCGCTTGGTTTCGAACGGGTGGAGGTAAAATTTAACCTCGACGAAAATGGCAAACCTCTTTCGGTCTATTTTAAGGAAGCCAAAGAGAGCAATCAGTTGGTTGAAGAATTTATGTTGCTGGCAAACAAACGGGTCGCAGAATTCGTTGGCAATCCTGAAGATCATAAAACACCAAAGACATTTGTTTATCGTATCCACGACAAGCCTGATCCGGACAAACTAATGAATTTCAATCATTTCATCCACAAATTCGGGTACGGTTTGCAACTGGGAACTCCCGGACAAATATCCAAATCGATGAACCTGCTCATGACCAATGTAAAAGGTAAAAATGAACAGAATGTGATTGAAACACTCGCCATCCGGACCATGGCAAAAGCAGCCTATTCAACGCGCAACATTGGACATTACGGACTTTCATTCGAATATTACACCCATTTTACTTCACCCATCCGCCGCTATCCCGATGTAATGGTTCACCGTCTGCTTGAGCGATATCTGGAAGGCGGAAGAACAGTGAGTGCACCGAAATGGGAAGACATGTGCAAGCACTCTTCCGACATGGAATCTAAAGCGGCCAATGCCGAGAGATCTTCCGTCAAATACAAGCAGGTAGAGTTTATGCAGGACAAGATTGGCGAGGAATTCACCGGAGTTATTTCAGGAGTAACCGACTGGGGTATTTTTGTTGAACTTGAAAACAAATGCGAAGGCATGGTTTCTGTCAGTTCGCTCGATGATGATTTTTATATTTTCGATGAAAAAAATTATTGCCTGGTCGGAAGGCATGCGCACCAAAAATACCAACTTGGCGATGTGGTTAAAGTTGAGATTATCAGGGCAAATCTGGAGAAGAAACAGCTCGATTTCCGATTGATAAAAGAAAATTCTGATAACAAAAACACGCCTAAGTATTCTTCGGCGCCATTCAAAAAAAGACGGAAATAGAAGATTTTTGAATTTCAGAGATTATCAATCTATTTCCTGAATACATGTATTGTTTCATTTTCAGGAATTAACCCTATATTTGTTTTCTGAAAAAAAACCTATTGTTATGGCGATGAATATTGAAAACGGAACGAACAAAAAAGATGCAAACCGTGAAAGCATCCTGAAAATTGCTCAGGAAATATTCAGCAAATACGGTTATAAAAAAACAACGCTCGACGATATTGCCAACGCTGTTCGTAAAGGGAAAAGCTCACTCTACTATTATTTCACGAGCAAGGAAGATCTTTTTCAGGCAGTTATACAAAAAGAAGTGGATTTGCTCCGCAAAGAACTCGACATTGTTGTAAACCGCAATACCGATCCGGTTGACAAGCTTCGTGATTATATTCTTACAAAACTGACCACCTTCAGGGGAATGGCCAATTTTTACAATGCACTCGAAAATGATGTGACTGCCATTGAGTTTATCGAGAACATCAAACACCGGCATCAGCAGGAGGAAATCAGAATGATTAAACGAATCCTGATTGAAGGTGTCCGCAAAAATATTTTCGAAGTGTATGACCTTACACTGGCGGCCATCGGAATTACCACCGCAATTAAGGGGCTTGAAATGCCATTGGCCGCAGGTGATTACAGCAAAGTCAACCTTGAACAAAGTGTTGACAACATTGTGAAAATTCTATGCTACGGGGTAATGAAACGGTAGCAAAGTCAACCCATATTTTTTATAAAAGAGTGCCTTTCCTGAGAAAAGCACTCTTTTTTTGCACAAAAACGATTCATTTTCCTGACATAAATCACACTTTCACTCCATTTTGATTGAATTCACGTATATACTAATCTAAGTAATTGAATATCTTAACCGTACAAATGTTACCTAATGATTAAAAACTACCCTGAATGTTATCTTAACTATTTAAAAAGCACTAATTTTGCCCCGATTTTATAAACAGTTACATTATGGCAGAAAAATATAACAAACTTTTTAATGAATTTCCACCAGTCAGCACCCAGCAGTGGATGGACAAAGTTACTGCTGACCTGAAAGGCGCCGATTTCAACCGGAGATTGGTATGGAAAACAAATGAAGGAATCGATGTTCAGCCTTTCTACCGGGAAGAAGACCTGGAGAAACTGGATTACCTGAACAGTTTGCCCGGTGAGTTTCCTTTCGTTAGAGGAAACAAAAAGAACAGCAACGAGTGGTTAGTCCGCCAGAGTATTCAGGTTAACGACCTTGCCGAAGCCAACAAAAAAGCCCTGACTTATCTGATGAAAGGGGTCGATTCGTTGGCTTTTGTTTTTGTTGAAGCGACAGAATTATCTGTAGTCGATTTGGCTGTTTTGCTGAACGACATTCAGTTAGACGCTGTCGAAGTGAATTTTGCAGGCAATTGCTGTTCGCGCAAAGTAACTGAAGCTTTTGCAGCATTCGTAAAACAAGGCAATTGGGATCCGAAAAGTATCCGTGCTTCTGTTGAGTACGATCCGTTCGGAAAGTATGCCCTGTATGGAAAATTCAGAAAAAATCAGGAACATGTAGTTGAAAACGCAATCAAAATGATTCAGTCAACTTCCGAACTTTCCAAATTTAAAACACTGGCAGTAAATGGCAAAAACTTTGGAAACGCCGGATCATCCATTGTTCAGGAATTGGCTTACTCGTTGGCACAAGGCGCCGAATACCTGACGACTTTAACAGAGCAGGGTTTGGAGATTGATACAGTTGCCAAAAAGATGAAATTTAATTTGTCGATCAGCGCCAACTATTTCCTCGAAATAGCCAAACTCCGCGCTGCACGTTTGTTGTGGGCTCAGATTGTCAAAGCATACAATCCTGAATGCGAATGTTCATGTAAAATGACGATTCACGCTGAAACCGGTAGCTGGAACAAAACCGTTTACGACCCTTATGTGAATGCGCTCCGCACTCAAACAGAAGCCATGAGCGCTTCACTTGGCGGAGTCGATTCGATGACCATACTTCCGCTCAACGCGATTTACGAAAATTCAACCGAATTCTCTGACCGCATTGCGCGTAACCAACAATTATTACTGAAGGAAGAATCAAATTTCAACAAAATTGCCGATCCGGGTGCGGGTTCTTATTACATTGAAGAACTGACTGCCTCCATCGCTGATCAGGCCTGGAAACTGTTCCTTGAAATTCAGGAAAAAGGTGGTTTTATGGCAGCCCTTCGCGAAGGTTTTATTCAGGCTGAAATTAAAAAGATGGCAGCCAAACGCGATATGAATATTGCAACCCGTCGCGAAAACCTTCTGGGAACCAATCAATTCCCAAATTTCAATGAAAAATTGGATCAGGAAGTGAATGCCTCCGTTTTCGCCCCTGTCGATCTGACTTTGGAAGATGCTGAGTTCGAAACACTGAAACCATACCGTGGCGCTCAGGCTTTCGAAACGCTTCGTTACAAAACCGATGTTTATGCCCGCACCAACAAACGTCCGCTGGCTTTCATGATGCCAATCGGTAATTTAAATATGCGCAAAGCACGCGCACAGTTTGCCTGTAATTTCTTTGCTGTGGCAGGTTTCGACGTGCTCGACAACAATGGATTCGAAACCGTTGAAGAAGGCTGGAAAGCTGCACAGGAAGCGGATGCTCAAATCGTGGTTATTTGCAGTTCCGACGACGAATATACAGCGCTTGCTCCTGCTGCTTTTGAAGCCATTGCCGGAAAAGCCATTTTCGTGGTAGCCGGCGCTCCTGCAAGCACTGACGAACTGAAAGCAAAAGGCATTGCCAATTACATCAACGTAAAAAGCAATTTGCTGGCTGAATTGAAGCAATATCAGAGTCTATTAAATATTTAAACACAGATTTAAGACATCAGATATTAGATATTAGATAATAGACTAAAAAACAGGGTCATGCATAATTACAAGGAAATGAAAATCTGGCAAAAATCCAGAACACTTGTTAAAGTTGTATATGAAATCTCAAAGATTCTTCCGAAAGAAGAACTTTATGGATTGACTTCACAAATCAGACGGGCTGTTATTTCAATTCCTGCTAATATTGCGGAAGGTGCTGGTCGGGGAACAGATCGCGATTTTCGTCATTTTCTAGATATTTCCAGAGGTTCACTTTTTGAACTGGATACCTTATTAATTCTATCGAATGATCTTGGTTATATTTCTGAAAGTGAATTAAATCCAGTTTTGGAAAACATCTCCGAAATTATTAAAATGATGGTCTCCTTTCAGAGCCGTTTAGTCTAAAATCTATCATCTAAAATCTAAAATCTACAAAATAATGAAGCCAAATTTTAAAGACATAAACATCAAAACCGTAGCTCCTCAGCCAAATACTGCTGAGTGGAATGCTGCCAATAAAATTGAGAAAAACTGGATTACTCCGGAACAGATTCCGGTGAAACCGGTTTACACCAAAGAGGATCTGGAAGGAATGGAACACCTGCATTATGCTGCCGGTCTGGCTCCTTACCTTCGTGGACCGTACTCTGTAATGTACGCCATGCAACCCTGGACTGTGCGTCAGTACGCTGGTTTCTCAACCGCTGAAGAGTCAAACGCATTCTATCGCCGTAACCTTGCTGCCGGTCAGAAAGGTTTGTCGGTTGCGTTCGACTTAGCAACTCACCGCGGATACGACTCCGATCACCCACGCGTGGTTGGAGACGTTGGAAAAGCCGGTGTGGCCATCGACTCAATCCTCGACATGAAAATCCTGTTCGACCAAATTCCACTGGATAAAATGTCGGTTTCGATGACCATGAACGGCGCGGTACTTCCGGTACTGGCTTTCTACATCGTAACAGCACTGGAACAAGGTGCAACGCTCGATCAGCTTGCAGGTACTATCCAAAACGATATCCTGAAAGAATTTATGGTGCGTAACACATATATCTATCCGCCGGAATTCTCGATGAAAATTATTGCCGACATTTTCGAGTTCACTTCTCAGAAAATGCCAAAATTCAACTC
>CAMDGL010000186.1 GCA_945897845.1 Chitinophaga pinensis
GAAATGTATAAGATTTAAGTTGATTTTCTGTATCTTCGTGCAAAATGTCAAAATTCATGAAGAAATCGAGAGAAGAAATATTGAAAGCAATCAAACAGACATTGGCTGCAATTTCTCCTGATGCCCGTATTATACTTTTCGGATCGCAGGCAAGAGGCGAAGCCCGAAATGGTTCAGATTGGGATCTTCTGGTTATTTTGGATAAAGCAAGAATAGAACTTTCTGATTTTGATAGCATTTCTTATCCGATCTTTGAACTTGGATTAAAGGAGGGAGAACATTTTTCGACGAAACTTTATACCCAGACGGAATGGAAGAAACGAAGTTTCACCCAATTTTACAAAAACATTGAACAGGAAGGAATTGTACTATGAGCTTAACCAATGAAGAACGGGAAGCCATCGTCTTATTCAGGATACAAAAAGCGAAGGATACTTTTGCCGAAGCGGAAGGAATAGCTACTTTGAACTACTGGAATGCTGTAACCAATAGGTTGTATTATTCGTGTTTTTATATAACAAGTGTACTTCTTATTAAGAACAACTACATAGCACAAACCCATAACGGGGTTATACATTTATTTGGGATGCATTTTATTCGTGAAGGCCTTGTCTCGAAAGAAGCCGGGAAATTATATTCAAAGCTTTACGAATTGAGACAAACAGGCGATTATGATGATCTGTTTAATTTGACTGAACTTGATGTTAAACCTCTAATTCCGATGGTTTATAAATTCATTGAAGAATTGCAGCAATTAATATTGACGGATTAATGTGTCAATTTTTAATAAACCTCCGGGAATGCTTAGCTGTTATGTTTTTTGAAAAAAATGGACGCCATTTATTGGCTGTGAGAAGATAAATTAAAAGCAAAAGTAGTTTCCCGAAGAGGGTTTCATTCTTTTGACTTTTCACAATAAAGTTGACATTAGGATATTTTGCGTAAATTGTCCCGGCTTTGTCCGGGATTTTAACTTTTATACAGAAGATGAAGAAAATAGCGATACAGGGAATTGCAGGTTCATTTCACGAAGATGCAGCAAGAGGATTTTTCGAGGATGAAATTGAGGTTGTTGAATGCAAATCATTTACCAGTGTTTGTAATTTAATTGATACTGATCAGGTTAGCATTGCGGTAATGGCCATTGAAAATTCGATTGCCGGTAGTCTGTTGCAGAATTATGCGCTGATCCGCGATTATCATTTAAAGGTTATCGGCGAAATTTACATTCACATACAGATGAAACTGATGGCCAATCCGGGCGTGACCAAAGCCGATATCAAAACCATTTATTCGCATCCGATTGCCATTAAACAATGCGCAGAATACCTTGAAAAGAATTTTCCTGATGTTCGTTTAATCGAAAATCAGGATACAGCCGCCTCCGGAAAACTGGTTCACGATGAAAAATTAATGGATTCGGCAGCGATTGGGAACCAGCGGACGGCAGATATTTACGAACTCGAAGTACTCGAAACCGGCCTCGAAACCAACAATAAAAATTACACCCGCTTCCTGATTTTGTCGAAACATGCCAGGCCCAACGAATTGGCCAACAAGGCATCGCTGTGTTTCGAAGTGGGACATTATTACGGCGCTTTGGCCAATGTGCTGAACACTTTTGCAGAAAATAAAATTAACCTGACCAAAATACAATCGGTGCCGATTATTGGCAAACCGAACGAATATACCTTCCATATCGACGTGGAATGGGATTCGTTGGACAATTATGAAAAAGCCCTTCACGCTATCCTGAAAAACGTTTCAAGTCTTTCGGTTTTAGGCGAATATGTTCGGGGCGAATTGGCAATTCACAATCAGTAAAAATTTAAAATATGAGCAAAATTGGATTATTTTTCGGCCCTGTAAAAGGTTCAGTGAACCGTGTAGCTGAAAAAATTAAAGTCGCTTTGGGCGAACAAAATGTAGAGATGATTCCGGTAAACGACGCAAGTGTTTCTGATCTTGAAAAGTTTGATAAAATTATCTTCGGAATCTCGACCGTTGGAAAAGAAACCTGGGATTCGAATTATTCAAATTCCGACTGGAGCAAATTTTTCCCCAACATAAGCAAGGTTGATTATTCAGGAAAAACAGTTGCCATTTTCGGATTGGGCGATCACATAACCTATTCGGGTTATTTCGTAAATGCAATGGGCGTTTTGGCAAAAGACCTGTTGAAAAACGGCGCAACCATCGTTGGCAAAGTTGATCCGTCATCGTATGAATTCGACGAATCGGAAGCGATCTTCGACGGAATGTTTATCGGCCTTCCGATAGATGAAGATTTTGAGCCGGAACTGACCGACGAACGTGTTTCAAACTGGGTAAATTCCCTGAAACCAGCTTTCGGACTCTAATTCACAGAAACATGACAAAATACAGGTTCACCTTTTAGCCTGAATTTCTGTCAATTCAAAACATGAAAGGGCTGCAAACTATCAATTTCAATTTCGAAGCTTTCGGGTTATTTCGAATTGCGATACCTGTTATGCAATACCCTGCATGTATTTGAAATATCGAAAATACTTTACCTACTTTTACCCACATAATCCGATATTTAGACATGAACAATACACCGGTCAGTCAGGAAATTGTAACGAAATTAACCGATCAGCTCCATATAAAAGACCTTGGAAAAGCTTCCATCAGAGAAATTGTAGCATTAATTAACCTGATTGAAGAAGCGAGCAAAGTCAAATTTGTCCGCATGGAAATGGGCGTTCCGGGTTTGCCTGCCGCGCAGGTAGGTGTCGATGCCGAAATAAAAGCACTTCAGTCGGGTGTTGCATCTGTTTATCCGATGATGGATGGCATCAAACCGCTCAAATACGAAGCTTCCCGTTTCATCAAAATGTTCATGGATGTTGATGTCGAACCTGCCAGCTGCATCCCGACTTCAGGAGCAATGCAGGGAACATTTGCAGCCCTTTTGGTTGCAGGAAATGTTGACAAACAAAAAGACACCACGCTTTTTCTCGATCCCGGATTTCCGGTTCAAAAACAGCAAATGGTGGTGATGGGCCATAAATTTGACACTTTTGATATTTTTGATTTCAGGGGCGAAAAACTTCGGAACAAACTTGAAAGCTACCTTGCCAAAGGAAACATCAATTCTTTGGTTTATTCCAATCCGAACAATCCGAGCTGGGTTTGTTTTACTGAAGAAGAATTGCAAATTATAGGCGAACTGGCGACCAAATACGATGTGATTGTGATGGAAGACCTAGCCTATTTTGGCATGGATTTCAGAAAAGATTTATATACGCCCGGAAAACCGCCATACCAGCCAACCGTAGCGAAATACACCGATCATTACGTGATTTTTATCTCCGGATCAAAAATTTTCTCATACGCCGGACAGCGTTGCGCCATCATGGCAATTTCGAACGCACTATGGAACCGCAGTTACGAAAATCTGGTTGCACGATTCGGAAGTGACACCTTCGGATTTACCATTGTGATGCAGGTTTTGTATGCGCTTTCCTCCGGAATCACCCATTCCACCCAACATGCATTGGCAGCAATGTTCAAAGCCGCAAGCGACGGAGAATTCAATTTCATTGACGAGGTAAAAGAATATGGCCGGAAAGCCAAAATAATGAAGGAATTATTTACTGACAATGGCTTCGTGATTGTTTACGAAAAAGATGGCGACGAACCCATTGCCGACGGTTTTTATTTCACCATCGGATATCCGGGAATGACTGGTAGCGAACTGTTGTACAATTTACTTCACTATGGAATCAGTGCAATCTCATTAAAAAATACAGGCAGCGAAAAAGAAGGTCTTCGGGCCTGTGTTTCGCATGTAAAACGCGATCAATTTGACGAATTGGAAAAACGGTTGAAGCAGTTCAGCGAAGATTTTAAGTTCGAATTGCACTAAAGTTGAATGAAGAATTGACCATTAGACAATTGACCATTTACTATTTAAATGCTGAAACAGGCAATTTTATTAGTAAATAGTAAATTATAAAATCGTAAATTAAATGATATGGCAAAAGTTATTGGTGCAGTAGTGGTTGACAACGAAGAATGCAAAGGCTGCGGTCTCTGTGTGGTGGCTTGTCCGCAGGATGTGCTTGGACAAAACAAACAGGTTAACAGCCGCGGTTATCACTATTCATTCATGAAAAACCCTGAAGCCTGCATCGGTTGTTCAAACTGCGCAACAGTTTGCCCCGATACCTGCATAACAGTTTACCGGGTGAAACTTTAAAACAATTGACAATTAGACCATTTACGATTTACAATTAACTGTTTAAATCGTAAATAGTAAATAATCAAATAGTAAATAAATAAGATGGGCGAATTAAGATTAATGAAGGGAAATGAGGTAATTGCCGAAGCTGCCATTCGCTGCGGTTGCGATGGTTATTTCGGATATCCCATTACTCCACAGTCGGAGGTGATGGAAACCCTGATGGACCGCGAACCCTGGAATGAAACGGGAATGGTTGTACTTCAGGCCGAAAGTGAAATTGCCTCCATCCACATGGTTTACGGAGCTGCTGCCTCAGGTAAAAAAGTACTTACTTCTTCTTCCAGCCCCGGCATCAGCTTAATGGCCGAAGGGATATCTTATATCGCAGGTTCCGAATTGCCCTGCCTGATCGTAAATGTACAGCGCGGAGGTCCGGGACTTGGAACCATTCAGCCATCGCAGGCCGATTATTTCCAATCGACCAAAGGCGGAGGTCACGGAGATTACCGGTTAATCGTGTTGGCGCCATCTTCGGTTCAGGAAATGAACGACTTTGTTGAATTGGGCTTTAAACTGGCTTTCAAATACCGCAATCCGGCAATGATTCTGAGCGATGGAGCCATTGGACAGATGATGGAAAAAGTGGTGCTTGCCGATTATATTCCAAGACTGACCACCGAAGAAATTGATGAAAAATACGGTTCATGGGCAACCAACGGACGCAAACCAAACCGTAAACCAAATATTATAACTTCTCTTGAAATGGATTCAGGAAGAATGGAAGTGAACAACCAGCGGTTGCAGGCAAAATATGCCAAAATGGAAGAAGAAGAAGTTCTTTTCGAGGAAATTCAATGCGACGATGCCGAATATATCCTGGTAGCTTTTGGTTCATCATCGAGGGTTTGCCAGAAATCAGTAGATATTGCCCGTGAAAAAGGAATCAAACTTGGACTACTTCGCCCAATTACCCTGTTTCCTTTTCCGAAGAAACCAATTGCAGCTTTGGCAAAACGGGTAAAAGGATTTTTGGTGGTTGAAATGAATGCCGGCCAAATGGTTGAAGATGTTCAACTGGCCGTTGGATGCGGAGTGCCTGTAAAACATTTCGGACGGATGGGCGGAATTATTCCAAGCCCGTCGGAAGTTGTTGAAGCACTGGAACACAAACTGATAGGAGGTTAATTTATGGAACTCGCTGATATTATCAATCCAAAAAATCTGGTTTACGAAAAACCAGCATTACTGACCAGCACTACCATGCATTATTGCCCGGGCTGCAGTCATGGTGTGGTTCACAAACTTCTTGCCGAGGTAATCGAAGATTTGGGAATTCAGGAAAAAACAATTGGCGTTTCACCGGTTGGATGTGCTGTATTTGCTTACAACTACATCGACATCGACTGGCAGGAAGCTGCGCACGGAAGAGCGCCTGCGGTTGCAACCGGTATTGCCCGTACCAATCCTGACAAGGTTGTTTTCACATACCAGGGCGATGGCGATTTGGCATCCATCGGAACAGCCGAAATTTTGCACGCCTGTAACCGCGGTGAAGACATGGTGGTTATTTTCGTGAACAACGGTATTTATGGCATGACCGGCGGACAAATGGCACCCACCACTTTGCTGGGACAGATTACCGCTACCACCCCGACTGGCCGCGATGCCGGAAGAAACGGTTATCCGCTGAAAATTACCGAATTGATTGCCCAATTGTCAGGAACATCGTACGTTACGCGTCAATCGGTACAAACTCCCGCTGCTATCAGAAAATGCAAAAAAGCCATTTCAAAAGCCTTTCAGGCAGCAATCGATAAAAAAGGAACTTCCTTTGTTGAAGTTGTCTCGACCTGCAACATGAACTGGAAAATGACACCGGTAAAAGCCAACGAATGGATGGTCGAAAATATGTTCCCATTCTACGTGCCGGGCGATCTGAAAGACAGTTCGAAAAACAATCCTGAAAGCTACACACCACTTAAAAACTGAAGACAATGACCGAAGAAATCATTATAGCCGGATTTGGCGGACAAGGCGTACTTTCAATGGGGAAAATTCTTGCATATTCCGGAGTGATGGCCGATCAGGAAGTTACCTGGTTTCCGTCGTACGGCCCCGAAATGCGCGGAGGAACTGCAAATGTTACGGTTATTTTAAGCGACAACCGGATCAGTTCGCCCATCATCAACGAGTTTGATACCGCCATCATTCTGAACCAGCAATCGATGGATAAATTTGAGCCGATGGTAAAACCGGGTGGCGTGCTGATTTACGACCCAAACGGCATCATTCATCCGCCAAAACGCACCGATATCAACATTTATAAGATTGAAGGAACACTGATTGCTGCAGAATTGGGCAATGTGAAAACCTTTAACATGGTGGTTTTGGGCGCGTACCTTAAAGCCAAACCGGTAGTAAAAATGGAAAGTGTTGAAAAAGGTCTGGAGAAATCACTTCCGGCAAGACATCATTATTTGATTCCGATGAACCTCGAAGCCGTTCAGAAAGGCTATGAAAGTTTGGAGTTGGTGCAGGCAGTATAATCCTGAATACTTATAAAAAAAACAAAGCCTTGAAGTTAAATCTTCAAGGCTTTGTTTTTTTATGCTTCAAGCATCGCCTGGTATTGTTCTGCGCTCAGCAGATCTTCAAGTTCTGCCGGATTGTCAATAGATATTTTTATTAACCAACCCTCACCATAAGCATCTTTGTTTACAAGTTCGGGAGAAGCTTCAAGTGCAGGATTTACTTCCAAAACTTTACCGCTGACAGGCATAAACAAATCAGAAACTGTTTTTACTGCTTCAATGGTTCCAAAAGTTTCGCCTTTTTCGAGCGTTTCACCTTCAGTTTCGATTTCAACAAAAACAATGTCGCCCAATTCGCCCTGAGCAAAAGCGGTAATTCCAACTACGGCTTGATCACCTTCCACGCTAATCCATTCGTGTTCGCTGGTGTACTTTAAATTTTGTGGCAGCTTCATATTTTATTTATTATTCGGTTTATCGTGAGTCAAAAGTAATACAAATTTTTTATTCAAACCTTTAACAAAAGTCAGTGTTATGCATATTCCCTGAAGTTTTATTAATTTGCACAATTAAAACAAAACAGATGTTTCAGACTGAAATAAAACACCTATCCGACCTTCAGGATACCGCCAAAAAATTGCTGAGCCATTTTCCTGAAGACCGCATATTTGCCTTTTACGGCGGAATGGGTGCCGGAAAGACCACCTTTATAAAAGCCATTTGTCACGAACTGGGTTCTGCTGATTATGTAACGAGCCCAACATTTGCGCTTATTAACGAATACTCAACCAGTGATGGTGCTGTAATCTATCATTTTGATTTCTATCGCATTAAAAAATTGGAAGAAGCTTTCGATTTGGGTTATGAAGATTATATTTACAGTGGAAATTACTGTTTTATCGAATGGCCCGAAATGATCGAATCTTTGTTGCCTGAAGGAATTGTAAAAGTTCGGATTACAGAGGTTGAACACGGAAAAAGGTTGGTGGTAGCGGCAAAAGTGTAAATAGTATACTTT